>JACRFB010000045.1 GCA_016218045.1 Ignavibacteriota bacterium | reverse complement strand
GCTTCTGCTACCACCAACGCGTCTCGATGCCGGAAACGACCACACCGAACCGATCACACGTGGAAAACCGATCACTGGAACATCCATAACGAAGCGATACACGAACGATTTTTCTGTCAACTTTTTTTAGGACGAGACAGGCGACTTTCCCCCTCTTTCCAAGAGGGGGCAGGGGGAGTTGCGGAACAGTGACACAGTGTCTCTCACGGTCCCGCGAAGCGTGAAACCACGACGAGACAGCGTGAGAGCTATTCCTCCTTCAGCAAGGTGAGTCGGACGATGAACTTGGAGTCGCTGGTGACTCTGGGCGATTCGTCTTCATCGGATTTTGACACGGACTGGCTCGTCGTGATGGTCTCATAGCCGAGATAGCCATTATCCTTAGTACGGAACGCCGTCCTCGTTGTACCGTCCCACGTGTGTTCGCTGTACCCGTCGTCGATTCTGGAAGGTCTGCGCTGCGCTTTCTGCATGTGCTCAATGAGGAAATCGCAGGTGATGCTGTCTTCCGTGAGACCATCGGAACAGATATACTCCCGCACTTCGCCGACATACTCGAAATAGCTGCCGCCGGGCCCGCCGATCACCTTTCCTTCAAGCACCTTCGAGCTGCTGTCTCTCCATGTTTCGCCTTTTCGCGCGGCCTTTACCATCGGGAGATGCGGGAAGTAATCATCGATTTCCATTTTCAGGAGTCTGTCCGGATTCACGGGTTCACCGCGCACGTTCGGGTTCTGCAATTGCTCATCGTGCTCCTTCTGCCACTCCGCCTTCTCGAGTATTTCTCCAGACACATACTCACCACGCGGCGTCAGGGTAACGCGAAACTTCGGCGTGATGTCCGGCCTCCCTGAAATGAGCTTCATGGTCTTTTGCGTCGGCATCTCATCCATAGGGGAGCGGACCACCGTGTTTCTAAGACGCATCGTATCGGAGAGTTGTATTGCCGTCGTCCCCTCTCCTTCATCCTTCCTCCGGTATCCCTGCTCGAGCACTGTGCAGAGAAGCGTGCCATTCCCGGTGCTGTCCACATCCTCCACCGCGATCTTCATCACGACGCTATGCACGAAGGAATCCTCGTACGCGCCGTTATTCTGCACGTTTGTCTGATCGAACACGCGGTGATACACGTACGTCCTCCCCTTCACAAATGTGTATCGCAGCTCAGGTTGCTGCGCCGACGTGGTACACAGTGCGGCGAGTGTCCAGACCATCGCGATGATTCCGGCGGTACGCTCTCTCATGACGAACCCTCCTTGCAGTGAATCCCATCAGCACGTTCCGACGCACCAACGCAAATATATCGCACAATGTTATCGGATTCTACAAGATGATATGCAGTCCGAAAAAACAACTTCCTGCATCACTACGCTTTCCCGCTCTCCCGCTGTCCCGCTGTCCCGCTGTCCTCACGTCTTCTGCTGCTTCTTCTTCGCCGCGGGGAAGAGGATGTTGTTCAAGATGAGCCGGTAACCCGGTGAGTTTTTATGCAGCGCGAGATCCGTCGGCGGGTCACCAACCTGATGCTGATAGTCCTCGGGATCGTGCCCGCCGTACCAGGTGAAGGTTCCGCGTCCGAAATTGCCGTGCAGGTATTTCACCTCGTCGGTGTTGTCCTTCTGCCCCAGAATGATCACACTTTTTTTCACGAGGGGTTTCTTGAACGCGGTGGTCTGTCCGAGAAAACCGGGAATCACATTCACGTGATTCTGTGTAAGCATGGTGGGGACCGGATCGTACTTGGCGGAAAAATCAAAGAGTGTGAAATAGTCGGCGTCGGGCCGTCCGCCGAAGGCGGGTGTCATGTCGATGTCGCTGTACTCGTATTCGAGCGGATTCATCACCAGCTTGAAATCGGTGAAGGCGAAACACTTTGTGTAATCCAGCCGCTCCTGGCAATCGACATCGGGCGGATCACCGTCGTACATCACGTCGCACATGTCGGTGCCCTCGGCCGCCAGCGCGATGTCGTAGCTGTCGGTGGCGGAACACATGCCGAACATAAAACCACCGCTCCCGACATAGTCCTTGATGGCGCGGGCCACGGCCTTCTTCATATCCGACACTTTCCTGTACCCGAGCTGCTTCGCCATCGCCTCGTGGATGGCAACCTGCTGCATGTACCAGGGCGTGGTGCTGAACTGCGCGTAGAACTTGCCGTACTGGCCGGTGAAGTCCTCGTGATGCAGGTGCAGCCAGTCGTACTCGTAGAGTTTGCCCTTGAGCACTTCTTCGTCCCACACCTTGTCGTAATGCACCTGCGCGTATTCGAGCGCAAGCGTCACCGCGTCGTCCCAGGGTTGGAAGTTGGGCGGAACATACACCGCGATGCGCGGCGGCTTCTCGAGCTTCACGACATCGGTGTTGCCGTCGGTGCCCTGTACTTCTGCGTAGATCTGCGACGCCTGGCCGCCGTCGATCGACGAGAACGACACACCGCGCACACGGCACTCGTTTTCGATGAAGGACTGATACGGCATCATGAAACTGCCGCCGCGGTAATTCAGCAGCCAGTCGATTTCCATTCCACGGGACAGGACCCAGTAGGCGATGCCGTAGGCGCGGAGGTGATCCGTCTGCTGCAGATCCATGGGTATGAGAATTTTCTGCTGCGCCGCCGCGGGCACGAAACTCAGCACCGCGAGTGCGGCGGCGAGGAGGAAACGGGTCATGATTGTCCCTTGCGTAAAGCGAGAATGCGCTGCCGCGCGTGCGCGGCATGGATGGATGCGGGGTGTTCGTTGAGCAGGCGCTGATATGTGTCGATGGCCCGCTGCGTCTCGCCCGGAAGTTCCTCGAGCGCGCCGCCGAGGGCCGAGAGGACCTGGTCCCGCAACAGACTTTCCGGATTCTTCGCGAGGAAATCCTCGTAGGTCGCCGCGGCGTCGCGCGGCCTGTCCATCGCGCGCTGCACTGTGCCGAGGCGCAGCCACGCCTGGTCCGACACCGGCGCTGTAGGGAATCGTTCGATGAGATCGCGGAGCTGCGCCGCAGCGTCGCCCAGTTTCCTGCGCCGTTCGAGAAAGACCGCGCGCGCGTAGGCCTTCAGGGCTTCGTACGACGGCGCGCGGAACTGCTGCACAAAGAGGGACAGCGCGAGAGCGTCGTTGGCGATGTCGTCGCTGCTGTTCTCGAAGAGGGGTTCCAACGCGGCGATGCAGGTGTCGAAGCGCCCCTGGAAATACAGTATCTCGGCAAGCTTGAATTCGACGGCCTTCCTGTCCTGCGGCGATTGGAGTCCCATGCGCAGGACGGAACCGTACACCTCGGCCGCACGCGCCAGGTCGCCCTTCCCGAGTATCACGTCTCCCATCAGCGTGTAGGCGTCGACGCGGCCCATCACGTTGCGGCGCATCGGCGCGAGATCCTCGAGCTGTTTCAGCGCCGCGTCGGCGTCGCCGTATTTGTCGTACGTGATGTAGGCGATGCGGTAGCGGCTCTCGACGCCGAACACGGTGCCGGGCGCTTCACGCGCAATATCCTCGTACAGCGAAATCACGCCGCGATAGGCGGCCACGGCCTCGCTGCCGCGGTTGTGCGTCGTGTCGCCGGGGATGAGCGGCGCGGCATCGAGCGAGGTGAGCGCGAGTTCCTCCGCACAACGCGCATGCAGGAATTCGGCCTCCGAGGCAAAACCCGCGCGGGGATACTGCGCGGCGACATCGGCGAAGGCCTTCATCGCGGGCTCGTACGCCTTGTCATTGTATGCGCGCTGCGCAAACGCGAACAGCTCGAGGCCGCTCGTGCCGCGAATGCGGTCCATCTCCGTGTACACGGTGCGGGCGGACGAGTAGTCCTTGCCCTCCATGTAAAGCCAGGCGAGCAGCGTGCGTATCGTCGCGTCGGAGGGATTGTCGTCGGCGGCGCGGCGGGTGACGCGCAGCGCCGCTTCGAGTCCCGCGGGGATCTCGGAGAACTGCGCGATGTGCTGCTGTATCGACCAGATGGCGCCGGGGTTCTCCATCATGTAGCGGATGTACTCCTCCATCGCCTTGTCGAACTTCATGTCCATCGTGTAGGCGCGCGCGATCTCCATTACAAAGAGGCGCGGCGAACGCAGCACATCGCGTCCCCTCTGCAGCACCTCGACGGCGCGCGGATACATTCTGCACGCGAGCGCCTCGTCACTCACCGCCTGGTACACACCCGCATTCTGCGGCTCGAGTGTGATGGCATCGTCCCACGCCTTCACCGCGCCGTCCGTATCCCCCTTGCGGTACAACGCCGTGCCGAGGTGCACGCGGTTCATCACCTCGCGCGGACTCGTGCCGATGCGCGCCCGCAACAGGGTAATAACCTCGTCGTAGCGCTTGAGCTGCATCAGCATGCGGCGCACGCCGTCGAAGTACGAGGGGTTGGCCGGGTGGCTGTCGTGGAGGATCTGATAAAACCGGAGCGCATCATCCCATTTGCCCGACTGCTCGTACACTTGCGCGAGCCGCAACGTGCTCGGTTCGTCGGCCACCTGAGCCGGAAGACGAGTCGCCGCGCCGAGGAACATCAGCAACAAAAGAGCGAACGGGACGGGAAAGAGTTTCATGTGTTTGTCTTTGGGTGAAAACACCGCGTCAATAATAGAGTAAATCGCCAGATCGCGCAATCGGTTCCCGGTTTTGACCCGGATCCGCCCCGGCCCAACAACGACGCGGCGCGCGGCGCGGTGAACTCCGCAGCCGCGGCACGTGTTACACGGGGACGTGGTCATTGTTTTCGACCCGGTTTTCGAGCGGAAAATGCTATATTGACATTTTATGCGTAATCGAATCACTCCATTCCCACCGCCCGTCCGGACACACGGATGAAAGCCCTCGCGCTGTTCGGATCCACCGGATCCATCGGCGGCAGCACGCTTGATGTCGTGCGCGCCCATCCGGAGCATTTTTCCGTCCGCTACCTTGCGGCCCGCAGCAGCGTCGACCGCCTGTGCGCGCAGGTGGAGGAGTTCGCTCCTCGCGCGGTGGCAGTGGAAGACCGCGCTGCGGCGGCTCGCGTCCGCGAACGGGTCGGTAACCGTACCGAGGTGCTCGAGGGCGCCGGCGGACTCTTGGAACTCGCCCGCCGCGACGATTACGACATGCTCGTGAGCAGTCTCGTGGGTTTTGCCGGCATGCGTCCGACCATCGCCGCCATCGAGGCGGGCAAAGCCGTGGCGCTCGCCAACAAGGAGACACTTGTTGTCGCCGGAGAAATCATCACACGCCTGCTCGCGACACACCGCGTGCCCTTCCTGCCCATCGACAGCGAACACAGCGCCATCATGCAGTGCCTCGCCGGTGAAACGACCGAGAGCATCGCGCGCATCGTTCTCACCGCGAGCGGCGGACCCTTCCGCGGCCGCAGCCGCGCCGAACTGGCCACTGTCACCCGCAAACAGGCGCTCAAACATCCGAATTGGTCGATGGGGCACAAGATCACCATCGACAGCGCCACACTCATGAACAAGGGTCTGGAGGTCATCGAGGCGCACTGGTTGTTCTCCGTTCCCGGCGAGCGGATCGATGTGCTTGTACATCCGCAGTCCATCATTCATTCGATGGTGGAATTCACCGACGGCTCGGTGAAAGCGCAGCTTGGTCCGCCCGACATGAAACTGCCGATACACTTCGCCCTGTCCTGGCCCGACCGGCGGGCGGCCGCGTATCCGCGCCTCGATTTTAGCGCCACGACCTCGCTCACGTTCGAAGCCCCCGATCCCGGCACATTCCGCTGCCTTGCGCTCGCGTACGAGGCCCTTCATGCAGGCGGCACGGCGCCCGCGATTCTCAACGCCGCGAACGAGGTTGCCGTCGCGGCCTTCCTCGATGAAACCATCGGCTTCCTCGACATCCCCGCCATTATCGAGGAATGCCTCTCCACACTCCCCGTCGCCGCCGCCTCCGACATCGACACGGTGGTAGCGGCGGATCACGAAACACGCCGCCTGGCCCGCCATCTCGCGGCCGGGCGCGCGGTCAACGCTGTCCACACCGCATAAGACGTATATGGAATTCTTCAGCCAGACCTTCTACTTCATCCTCATCATCAGCGTGCTGGTGCTCGTGCACGAGCTGGGGCATTTCTCCGCCGCGAAGCTCTTCCGCATGCGTGTCGACCGATTCTCGATCGGACTCGGACCACGCGCGTTCGGGAAAAAAATCGGCGAGACGGATTATTGCATCAGTTGGATTCCGTTCGGCGGCTTTGTCAAAATCGTCGGCATGATCGACGAGAGTTTCGACAATGAAACCATGCGGTCGGAACCGCAGCCGTGGGAATTCCGCTCCAAACCGCTGTACCAGCGTTTTATCGTGATCACCGCGGGCGTGTTCATGAACGTCGTTCTCGCCGTGATGATTTTCTGGGGATTGAATCTCGCGCGCGGTCGCGACGTGCATCCCGTCACCACCATCGGATATGTGCAGCCGGGTTCACTGGCCGAACGATCCGGGCTGCGCGACGGCGACCGCATCCTGTCGGTGAACGGCGAGCAGGCCCGCTACTGGGAAAATGTGGAAAATGCCATCGTGCTCGAGAGCGGCGCCGAAGGGGCGCGCATCACCGTCGATCGCGGCGGCGAACAGAGCGTGATCACGGTTCCGGGAACCGCCATCGAGGCACTCGGCGACAAACGATTCGGCATCTACGCTCCAGGGAGCAGGCCGCGCATCAACGCGGTCGAGGACGGGCTGCCCGCGTCGAAGTCGGGCATACAGCCCGGCGACGCCCTGCTGAGCATCAACAACCAGACTGTGCGCACATCCGAGGATGTGATCGCGATACTGGGCGCCTTCCCCGGCAAACCTGTCTCGGCAACCTGGCTGCGCAAGAGCGACACGCTGCGCGGATCGGTGACACCGAATGAGAAGGGCAAGATCGGCATCGCGCTGTTCAGCGCGATCGAGGGCCCGAAGGAAGAGCTGCGCTACGGCGTCTTCGAGGCGTTTACCGCAAGTGTGAAGGGATTCTGGACCATCACCTCGATGACGGTCACAAACATCTGGGACATCATCATCGGGAAGGCCAGCTTCCGCCAGTCGATAGGCGGTCCGGTGAAAATTGCGCGCATGGCCGCACAGCAGGCCGAGGTCGGTATCGCGAGTTTCCTGTCGCTGGTCGCCATACTGAGCATCAGTCTGGCGGTGATCAACATCTTCCCCTTCCCCGCCCTCGACGGCGGATATGTGATCTTCCTCATGTACGAGCTGATCTTCCGCAGGGAGATCCCGCAGAAAGTGCAGTACTATCTGCTGTACGCCGGATGGCTTCTGCTGATCGGGCTCATGGTGTTTGTCCTCTACAACGACATCTTCCATTAACCGCGCGGCCGGCAGCGGAAGGTGCCGGCGCGGGGATCAGACGGCGTCGGTGTCGGGCGTCCGCGACAGCGTTTTCAGGTAATACGAAATCGCCATGAATCCGGCGACGATCTGCTCGTTGCGCACGTACACGCCCGCAGGCACCTGCAGTTCCGTCGGCGTGAAATTCCACACGGCCTTGACACCCGCACGCACCGCGATGTCGGTCACTTCCTGCGCGGCAGCCTTGGGCACCGTTATCACGACAACCTTGATCTTGTTTCTCTCGATGATGCTCGCGAGGCGGAACACCGACAACACCTCGTATTTGCCGACATAGGATCCGATTTTTTGCGGATCGTTGTCGAGCACGCCCGCGATGCGCAGGCCGTACTGTTCGAAGCCCTGATACAGCGCCAGCGCCTTGCCGAGATAGCCCGCCCCTATGATCAGCGCCTCGGTGATTTCCTGCAAACCGAGAAAGTCCTCGATCGATTTGCGCATGAGCGGTATCGAATATCCCTGATTCTGCCGGCCGCGGATCTCCAGATCGGCCATGTCCTTGCGCACAAGGGTCTCATTGATTTCGAGGATCTGCGACAGTTCCTTGCTGGAAATGTAGGCACGACCGAGGACGTTGTACGCCGTCACTATCTGGTGATAATGGGGCAACCGCCTGAATGCGGCCTTTGAAACGCCTTTTTTTTGTGCTCGTTTTTCGGTCATCTCGTTTTCCATGAGACGGCTCCTTCTGGCAAGTCGTGACATCGTCCGCAGCGTCGGCAGGCTGCGTCCCCGGAGCGGGAATCCGGGATACGGCGGATCCGTTCCACTGCCTCCGCCGATGAAAGAGAAGAAATTCACAAAAAAAATACGCTATTTCGGGATGGAAGGCAAAGAAAGTACCGCGACCGGATCACATTCCCTGTGTTGTGTCACGGAGAGGACAGCAGACAGGAAGCGCAGCGCCCCGCGGTGCAGAACGTATCGTGAAGTTCGACAAGTGCCTGCTGTGTCATCGAGTCGAGCATTTCGCCCGCGGGACAGAGGTAGCCCAGCGCGCGCGTCTTGTGATTGGATGCGGCCCCGGGCGTATGAAAGTACAGCGCCGCCGCTGCCTGCACGAGGGCGGCGTTTCCGTCCTGCGCGCCGGTCACCGCGTAGAACGGCGCCACAACATTGACAAGGATTTCCGTCCTCCGACCCTCGCCCGGAGCAGCGGCAGCGGACTGTGTACACGCGGACTCGAGCAGCGCCGGGAGTTGCGCGGGTGCAACACACAGGGCGTGGCGCAGGGCCGTGTACAGCGAGTCGTCACGCAGGGCGCAGATATACGCCGCAAGTTGGGCAAGGCGCCGCTGTACCGCATTGTGCGGCCGCACACCACGGCTGTGCCACACCAGGCCGCCATGCCCATCGGGCGGCGCGCCGTTCGCGGCTGGTATGGAGAACTGTTCCGCCCGCGCGCACAGCGCGTGGAACACCTCGGCATAGACGCCCTCGAACTGCGTGAGCGGGGATGACGCGGCCAGTGCCTCCATCGCGCTCTCGTTCCCGCCGTAGCCGCAGGCGCGCGCGAACAGTTCGTAGAGGACCTGCATGCGCGCCTCGGCGACCGGACGCGACGCGGAGCACGCGCCAAGCCGCGCGGCGATACGCGCGTTTTTACGCGCAAAGCGTGAGGCCGCGGCAAGCAGCAGCGCCGCCTCGCGACGCGAGGGGTGCAGGTACGCAGCCGTGTCGGCGCAGGGATGCGCCCGCGCGGGCAGCACCTCGAGGAGCGAGACCCACGCAGTGCGGAGTTTCCTATCGAGGATGTCGGGCAGCACGACGGTATGCGCAAACACAGGGCCCGGCAGCCCCCGTTCACGAAGCAGAACCACGTGCAGAATCACGCCGCGATACCGCGGATCGTCGCCGTGGCCATGGCGCTTCCAGTCGCCCTCGCGCACATGCACCTCGATATCGCCCGCCTCCTCGCGGCCGTCGACATGGATGCGCGCGCCCAGGTAATCGGGCCCTTCGTGCGGATTTTTTACGCCGGCGCACAGGATGCGGATCTCCCGCCCCTCCGCGCTCGTGATCACCACGCCCGTGCCCGCGCGCTGTTCCCAGAGGGTGCAGACGTGCTCCTCGGGCATGCCCGCATAGTGCCGGGGCGGTTCCGCGCAGGCGGACGCGCGGCAGGCCGCCGGACGACGGAGCCGTGTTGCGCCCTGAAGCGGGCGGGAGTGCGGAACACTCATAGGTGCTGTCATGGATGCCTCCCCGACATCTGAAAAATACTGTGTGAGAGAATAACACCGGTGCGCCGCCCCAGGTTCCGCGCGCCGTGTTCAGCGTCTCAGTCGGGCGGGTGTTGCCGCCGTATGTGCGCGGAAGCGCGCGCGGTCTCGAAGCGACGCTCGACAGTGCGCAGCAGCGCCATCACCACGCCGACCCAGAGAAGGACGCAGGCCAGGCGCACCGCGGGATACACGGTGGACGACACATGCGGGAACAGTTTGCCGCTGATGTCGGTGAAGGAATTCAAGGCGAAGGCGACACACACCACGGCCGTCACACGCAGCGCCGTGTCGGCCGCGGCTTTGGGCTCACTCGCGGTACGCGCGCGCCGCCTGAGCGCCGCCGCACACGCGGCGGCGCCCACGACGAGCGACAGGAACAGGAGAGGAATCTCGTACGGCCGGAGCGCGCCGAGAATGTCGTTGCCCGAGAGATGCACTGCAGCCGCCTGTCAGGCGATGGTCACATCCGGCGAGAGATACACGTCCTGAATCGCATTCAAGAGCGCGGCACCTTCCCGCATCGGACGCTGGAAGGCCTTGCGGCCTGAAATGAGGCCCTGACCGCCCGCGCGCTTGTTGATGACCGCCGTCTTCACGGCCTCGGCGAGATCGGTCTCACCCGACGACGCGCCGCCGCTGTTGATGAGTCCGGCGCGGCCCATGTAACAATTCACAACCTGATACCGCGTGAGATCGATCGGGTGATCGGTGGACAGTGTATCGTACACGAGTTTGCTGGTCTTGCCGAACTTCACAGAATTGTATCCGCCGTTGTTCTCGGGCATCTTCTGCTTGATGATGTCGGCCTGTATGGTCACGCCCAGGTGATTGGCCTGGCCGGTGAGATCGGCCGCGACGTGATAGTCCTTGTCGGACTTGAAGGCCGGATTGCGGAGGTAACACCAGAGAATGGTGGCCATGCCCAGCTCATGCGCGCGCGAGAATGCATCGGCGATTTCGACGATCTGCCGCGCGGCCTCGTCGGACCCGAAGTAGATGGTGGCGCCGACCGCCGCCGCGCCCATGTCGTAGGCCTGCTCGACATTGGCGAAGAGGATCTGGTCGAACTTGTTCGGGTAGCTCAGCAGCTCGTTGTGATTGATCTTGACGATGAAGGGGATATGATGCGCGTACTTCCGCGCCACGCTCCCGAGCACGCCCAGCGTGCTGGCCACCGCGTTGCAGCCGCCTTCGATGGCGAGTTTGATGATGTTCTCCGAATCGAAATAGATGGGATTCGGCGCGAAGGATGCGCCCGCGCTGTGCTCGATGCCCTGATCGACGGGCAGTATCGACATGTACCCGCTGCCCGCGAGGCGGCCGGTGTTGTAGATGCGCTGCAGATTCACGAGCACGCGCGGATTGCGATCGCTGTCCTTCCAGATCCGGTCGACAAAATCCGGCCCCGGCAGGTGCAGGTGGTCCTTCGTAACCGCGGGTGAGTTGAATCCGAGCAGGTATTCGGCGTCGCCGCCGAGCAATTCTTGAATGGAAACGGACATGGCGCGTACCCAGGTGTGTGAGTGAGTGGAGAAAACGAAAGCTAGGGATTTACGCATTTTCGTCAAAGCACCATCCCGCCGCGAAACTCGCGGCGGGCGCGTGTGTGTTGTATTGTCCGTATCTTGTGAACGAAGAGGAAACATGGCGCACATCATCATGACAGGAGCGACGGGGCTCCTGGGGAAAAGGATCTACGCGGCCCTCCGCGCGCGCGGCGACAGTGTCACTGTTTTTTCCCGTCATCCGGAAAGAGCAGCGGGGGTTTTTCCCGATGCAGCGCGGGTCCTGCTCTGGTCACCCGGCATGCCGGGCGCCTGGCGCGAGGCCTTCGACGGCGCCGACGCCGTGTTGCATCTCGCGGGTGAATCCGTCGGCGCCTCGCGATGGAACGCCGAGGTGAAACGCCGCATTCGCGAGAGTCGCGTCGAAGGCACACGCGCGATCGCCGAAGCCATCGGCGCCGCCGCGCGGCCGCCGCGTCTGTTGCTCTCCATGTCGGGTGTCGGATATTACGGCGACACGGGCGACAACCGCGCGGCCGAAACGGCCGCCCCGGGTGACGACTTTTTCTCGCAGGTCTGCGCCGCGTGGGAATCCGCCGCGCTCGCCGCCCGCGGCGCACACACGCGTGTTGCGATCGCCCGCGCGGGCGTGGTACTCGCGCGCGAAGGCGGCGCCCTGCCGCGCCTGCGCACGCCGTTTATGTTTTTTGCGGGCGGACCCTTCGGCCACGGCCGGCAGTGGTTTCCCTGGGTGCATATCGATGATGCGGTCGCGGCACTGCTTCACGCGCTCGACACTGTCGAGGTCGCCGGACCGTTCAACCTCGTGGCGCCCGACGAGGTGCGCAACGCCGAGTTTATGAACGCGCTCGGTGCCGCCCTCTCCAGGCCGGCCTTCCTGCGTGTCCCCGCCTTCGCCCTGCGTCTGGCCGCCGGCGAGTTCGCCTCGGCCCTGCTCACCGGACAGCGCCTCGCACCCGAAACCCTTCTCGCCACCGGCTTTCAATTCCGTTTCCCACAGCTCCCCCACGCTCTTCAGGATCTGTTGAATGAGTCATTCCTTGCTCGAAAACGTTGACCCCTAATACTCGTGAGAGGATACAGGAGACAGGAGGCAGGAGACACGAATCGATACGGTGCCTATCTCCTGTCCCCTCTCTCCTGTATCCTCACACGAATGTTAGGATGAAGGAGTCCGGAGACACGAATCGACACGTGCCTGTCTCCTGTATCCATTCTCCTGTATCCTCACACGAATGTGCGGACCCAGGATACAGGAGTAAGGAGCCACGAATCGCGACAGTGTCGGCTCCTGTATCCTTTCTCCTGTATCCTCACACGAATGTTAGGATGAAGGAGTCCGTAGACGCGAATCGACTCTATGTCAGTTCCCTTGCTTTTCCCTACCCCCGTCGGTAATTTTCTGTGCTACGGGATCATTCCCGCCCTCCTTCCTCCCGCACCTTCCACGACGCACCGGAGTCCCGCCATGAGCGACGAACTGCACAACGACACATACACCCGCGAAACACGCCTGATTTACGGACGTGGCCACTCGGAAAAATGGGACTACGCACACCACGTCATTCCCCCGATCTCCTCGTCGGCGACGTACCGGCTCGATTCGGCGCAGCGCGGCGCGCAGGGCTTCATCGAATTTGCGCACACGACCGAAGACACGCGCAGCAAGGCCCCGATCTACATTTACGACCGCCTCGGCGAACCGAACAAGGACATCCTCGAGGAAAACCTCGCGTTTGCCGAGAACGGCGACGCGGCCATCACGTTTGCATCGGGCATGGCGGCCATTTCCGCGGTTTTCGGGATACTGCTGAAAAGCGGCGAGCAGATCATCGCACATCCCACGTTGTACGGCTGCACGTACTCGCTCCTCACGCTGTGGTACCCGCGCTACAATATCGACGTGGTGTTCCAGAACATGCACGACATCGACGCGCTCGCGTCGGCCATTACGGAGAAGACCCGCGTCATCTTTTTCGAATCACCGATCAATCCGACGATGGGGCTCATCGACATCCCTGCCATCACCAAGCTGGTCGCAAAGGCGAACGTCGGTCGCGAGGAGCATGAGAAGATCCGTGTTGTTGTCGACAACACCTTCGCGACGCCTTTCTGCCAGCGTCCCATTGAACTCGGCGCCGATTTTGTGATGCACTCCCTGACGAAGGGCATCGGCGGTTTCGGCACCGACATGGGCGGTGTCATCGTCTGCCCGAAGCAGTACTACGACATGATGCTGATGTACCGCAAGGACTTTGGCGGCGTGCTCGCAACCAAGAGTGCGTGGCCGATTCTGGTGTACGGCCTTCCCACGCTGTCCCTGCGCGTGCGCCGCGAAATGGAATCGGCCCTCATCGTCGCCTCCTGGCTCGAGCAGCACCCGAAGGTGAAGGAGATGCGGTATCCGGGCCTGCCCAGCCATCCGCAGTACGAACTCGCCCAGCGTCAGATGCGCGACTTCGACGGCAACTTCGCGCCGGGCACGCTTATGTATTTCACCCTGCAGGCCGACACGCCGCAGGAAAGCCGCGACAAGGGCGAGCGCTTCATCAACACGGTTGCCGCAAACGCCTACACGATCACACTCGCCGTCAGTCTCGGACACCTCCGCACGCTGATCGAACACCCCGGCTCAATGACACACTCCGCCATTCCCGCGGAGGAGCAGGTGAAGCGCGGCATGGATCCGGGCGGCATCCGCCTTTCGATCGGCATCGAACATCCCGACGACATCATCCGCGATCTCGCCGACGCGCTCGCAACGTTGTAATTCACGTCCACAATAGAAGATTCGCATGTCCGATTTTCCCCGACTCCGCAGCGCGCTGCTCGCGCAGTTTCCGAATGTGGACGCCGCCATGAGCACGCGCCAGGGCGCCGACGACGCCGCGCCGTTCGGGTTCAATCTCGGCTTCAAGGTGGGCGACGATCCCGACCGCGTGGAGCGGCATCTGCGGCGTTTCCTGGCCTGCCTCGACCTCGCGCCCGAGGACATGGCGTTTATGGACCAGGTGCACGAGGACCGTATCGCCGAGGCGATCGAAGCCGGCGAGTATCCGTCGTGCGACGGCCTGCACAGCACGCAGCCGGGCCTCGGCCTCGCGGTGCGTGTCGCCGACTGCCTGCCGGTCCTCTACTACGCCCCGGCGGTCAACGCCATCGCCGCCGTACATGCGGGCTGGCGGGGCACGGCAGAACATCTGGCCGCAAAGATGGTGACGACGCTGTGCGGGACCTACGGCTGCGAACCGTCCGACATACACGTGTACATCGGCGCCGGTGCCGGGCCGTGTTGTTACGAAGTGGGACCGGACGTCGCGGCGCTGTTCCCGCAGGAATTGCTCCGCCCCCGCGAAGGACGCAATCCCACGCTCGACCTGCCCGAGGCGAATGTCCGTCAGCTTCTCGAGGCGGGTCTGCCCGCCGCAAACATCGACGTCGAGCGCCGCTGCACCGTGTGCTCCCCCGCCCTCTTCCATTCACACCGCAGCGACGGCGCGGCCTCGGGCCGCATGCTCGCCGTCATCGCGCTGCGCGGCATCGCAGAGTGACGCGGGAGGCGTGATGAGCGACACCTTCGAATTCCTCGACACGGGCGCGCACACGGGTGCGCAGAACATGGCCTTCGATGTCGCGCGCGCCGAGGCCGTCGACGCCGGACGCGCCCTGCCCTCGCTGCGTGTCTACCGCTGGACGCCCTGGTGCATTTCCCTCGGCCGTCATCAGCAGGAATCCGATCTCGACACCGCGCGCTGCGCGGAGGACGGCATCGACATCGTGCGCCGCCCGACCGGCGGCAGAGCCATCCTGCACGCGGAGGAGCTGACCTACTGCGTCGTCATGCCCTCGCGCGGGCGCGGCATCATGGATGTGTACAAGGACATCAGCGAGGCCCTCACGGCGGGACTCTCGTCACTCGCATCAGGCATCGAAATGGCCCGCAGCCAGCCGCAATTTGCGAAGCTCTACCAGGAACCGGGCGGCATCCCCTGCTTTTCGAGTTCCGCGCGCTACGAGATTGAAGTCGGCGGACGCAAGCTCGTCGGCAGCGCGCAACGGCGCATCGGCGAGACGGTCCTGCAGCACGGGTCCATTCTCATCGGTGACGCGCACCTTCGGCTCGCCGGCTACCTGGCCGTCGACGAGACAAACCGCGATGCGATCCTTTCCGACATGCGTGCACACACGACCACGCTCGACGAGGTCCTGGGCAGGCGTATCGGCTGGGAGGAACTGCGCGAGGCACTGCGCGAAGGTTTCGAAAAAACTTGGGCCATTCGCTTTCAAGTTGACGATCAGAATCGTTACATTGCCCGCGAATGGGAACATATGAGCCCCCCATGAGCGATAATCGCGCCCCCGTGTCATCCTCAGCCAACCGCATCACAACCCGAACCATCCAGGAAATGAAGGATGCAGGCGAACCCATCGCCTGCCTCACGGCATATGATTTCCTCATGGCGCGTATGCTCGATGAAGTGGGGCTCGATATCATCCTTGTCGGCGATTCCCTGAGCAACGTGTTCCAGGGCAATGCCACCACTCTGCCTGTCACGCTCGACGAAATGATCTATCACACCAAGATCGTGAGCAACGTGACACGCCGCGCGATGGTCATCACCGATCTTCCCTTCATGACGTATCAGGTGACCGTCGAGGAGGCGTTCCGCAACGCGGGCCGCATCATGAAGGAAACCAACGCCCTCGGTGTGAAGGTGGAGGGCGGGCGCCGTGTCGCGAAGGTGGTGGAGAAAGTGTCGGGCGAAGGCATTCCCATCGTCGGCCATATCGGCCTCATGCCGCAATCGATACTCAAATACGGCGGCTACAGGCCGCGCGGCACATCCGCCGAGGAGGCCAACGAACTCATCGAGGACGCCCTCGCCTTGCAGGAGGCCGGCGCCTTCGCCATCGTCCTCGAAAAAATTCCCGCCGAACTCGGCAGGACCATCACCGAGCGCCTCGACATCCCGACCATCGGCATCGGAGCGGGCCCGTTTTGCAGCGGCCAGATCCTCGTCACACACGACATGCTCGGCCTGTTCGAAGATTTCCGCCCCCGTTTCGTGCGGCGCTACGCGAAACTGAGCGAGGAAATCGAACGGGCCTGCCGGCAATACATCGCCGATGTGAAAGCCGGCACCTTCCCCAACGAATCGGAGAGCTATTAATGGACAGCGATCAGATCGCCGCGATTAAGAAGCAGCTCAAGGAAGAAGGGTACAACATCTACGTGTACAGCTACCCCGACGGCATGCTCTTTCCCACTCATTCGCACGAGCACGAAACGATTCACGTCGTGCTCAGCGGATCGATGAAGATCACGATGGAGGGAGCGGACTACATTCTGACGCCGGGGGAACGATTCCTGATTCCGCCGCATCAGTCACATTCCGCGGAAGTGCTCGGCACCTCGCCCGTCATCTGTCTCGACGCCACGCGCCACGTCCGTTGACCCGTCCAGAGACACCCGCCGCCCGTCCCGCCGTCAAACCCCGCAGCCCCGCAGCATGACACCCACGACGATCACCCTGAC
Source organism: Ignavibacteriota bacterium (assembly GCA_016218045.1). NCBI lineage: Bacteria > Pseudomonadati > Ignavibacteriota > Ignavibacteriota bacterium. The sequence goes on along the minus strand of JACRFB010000045.1, from coordinate 175,890 downwards.
TCAGGAACGGGAGCTGAAAATTGTGTGGAGTGACGGCCACATCGTGCGACTCTCGCTACAGTACCTGCGCCAGCGCTGTCCCTGCGCGGGCTGCCAGGGCGAGACCGACATACTCGGAAACGTGCATATGCCCCTCGAGCTGCCCGTGATCACGCCGAAGTCCTTCGAACTCCAGGCGGCCACACCTGTCGGCAACTACGCGGTCATGCTGCGCTGGGCCGACGGCCACGATACCGGCATCTATTCGTGGGAGTACCTGCTGGGACTCGAACGCGCGCTGGATGGCGACGGCGGCTGATTCCTCCCGGCCTCTGCGCATCGCGGTGACGCGGGGTGGCGCCACACATCCCGAGAGCCACGCACGGTATGGCGCATGGCTGCGCGCGGCAGACCCGACGGTGCACATCGTGGATATTCTCGATGACGCGGCCCCGGTCGAATCCTGCGACGGTCTGCTGCTCAGCGGCGGAGCGGACATCCATCCCGCATATTTCGGAGAATCCGATCCGGATCTCCTCTCGCGGAATGTCGACCGCGCGCGCGACGGGATGGAATTCGACGCCTGGGCCCGCGCACGGAAGCGGCGCCTCCCCGTGCTCGGCATCTGCCGCGGACTGCAACTCGTCAATGTCGCTCTCGGCGGGTCCCTGATCCTCGATCTTCCGCGGACGGGAATCAGCGGACATGGCAAAGCCGCGGACCGGGACGTCGCTCATTCGATCACCATCGAACCCGCTTCACTCGTCCATTCCCTCACCGGCACGACCACCTGCCGGGTGAACAGCGCGCATCATCAGGCCGCGGGCCGCGTCGCCGATACGCTGCGTGTCACTGCGCGAAGCGACGACGGCGTGATCGAGGCAATGGAATGGGCCGAAACGGCGGCGGATCAATTTCTCCTGCTCGTCCAGTGGCACCCGGAGCGCGACACAAACAATCCGGCCCTCGCCGGCGATATCGCGCGGACCTTTCTCACTGCGTGCAGAATCGTAACACGTAGCAATGTAGCAAAGTAGCAAGGTATATGAAGCGATGTGTTCATCACTTCACACTTTCCACTTTGCTACTTTTGTACTTTGCTACATAGAACGTGCAACGTCTAGCGTCCTTCCGCGAGCTTCTTCAACTCCTCGAGCGCCTGCCAGGCCTGCACCGGTGAGAGCGCGTTGATGTCGATGGCGCGCAGGCGGTCCTTGATCTCGAGGTCGCTCGCCTCGAAGAGGGATATCTGCATCGGGGCGCCGCGCCGTGGCACACGGGTGCCGTCAGGGCCTTCGGGACGCGCGAGCACGCTAAGATCCTGTCCCTCGAGCGAAGCGAGCACGTCCTTCGCGCGAGTCAGCAGCTCCTCCGGCAGTCCCGCCATACGCGCAACCTGTATGCCGTAGCTGTGATCCGCGGTGCCGCGGGACACGGTGCGGAGGAAGATCACCTTGTCCTGATACTCGCGCACATCCACCTTGTAGTTGCGGATGCGCGGGTAGATCTCCGCCATCTCGTTCAGTTCGTGGTAATGCGTCGCGAAGAGCGTCTTGCAATGCGACGGGGCGTGCTCGTGCAGGTACTCGGTGAGCGCCCACGCGATGCTGATGCCGTCGAAGGTCGATGTGCCGCGCCCCACCTCGTCGAGCAGCACCAGGCTGCGCGGCGTCGCGTTGTGCAGGATGTTCGCCGCCTCCTGCATCTCGACCAGAAAGGTGCTTTCACCCGCCGCGATGTTGTCGGACGCGCCGACACGCGTGAAGATGCGGTCGACGATGCCGATCTCGGCCGAGACCGCGGGCACAAAGCTGCCGATCTGCGATAAAAGGACTATCAGACCCGTTTGTCTGAGATATGTGCTCTTGCCGCTCATGTTGGGTCCGGTGATCACCAGGATGCGCTCCTCGGCGTCGAGGTGCACGTCGTTGCTCACGAAGCGATCGCCCGGCGGCAGAAGGCGCTCGACGACGGGGTGCCGTCCGCCCACAATGCGGATCGTGTCGCCGTCGCTGACGGAGGGGCACACGTAGCCGTTCTCGGCGGCCACGCAGGCCAGGCCCGTCAGGCAGTCGAGCACGGCGATCGCGCGCGACACGCGCTGCACCCGCTCGGCAGAATCGGCGACGCGGAGGCGGACCTCGTTGAACAGCTCGGTCTCGATGCGCGCGATCTGCTCGCGGGCGGTCAGGACCTTGTCCTCGTACTCCTTGAGTTCGGGCGTGATGTAGCGCTCGGCGTTGACCAGCGTCTGCCTGCGCACGAAGGAGGCGGGAACCTTCTCGATGTTCGCGCGCGACACGTTGATGTAGTACCCGAAGGCGCGATTGTACTCGACCTTGAGCGACGCGATGCCCGTCTCGCGGCGGATCTTCTCCTGATACGACACCATCCAGTCGCGTCCGTGTGTCGCGATGCCCCGGTACTCGTCGAGTTCGGCATGGAAGCCGGGACGGATGACGCCGCCCTCGGCGATGGTGATCGGAGGATCGTCGACTATCGCCGCGTCGATCACTGCCGCTATGTCGTCGAGTGATTCAAGCTGTCCGCGCAGCGAGGCCAGGAGCGGCGCGTCGGCGGCTTCGAGCGCGCGCAGCAGCAGCGGTACGCGCCGCAGACTGGTGCGCAGCGCGCCGAGTTCGCGCGGCGTCGCGCGCGCGGTGCAGATGCGCCCGATGAGACGGTCGAGATCGGCGGTCTCGCGGAGCAGCGCGACAAGCGTCTCGCGCATCTCGTGTGTGATGCCCAGTTCCTTCACCGCCGCGAGGCGCTGCTGTATGGGCTCGAGCCGCTTCAGCGGATGTGTGATCCACGACGTGAACAAACGCCCGCCCATCGAGGTCGAGGTGCGGTCGAGTATCGACAGCAGGGTGCCGTCGCGCGATCCGCCCTCCATCGAAATGGTGATTTCGAGATTGCGCCGCGTGGCCGCGTCGAGCGTGATGTAATCCGCCGTGTCGTGGCGGCGGATGCCGCGCAGATGGGGCAGATTCGCCTTCTGCGTCTCCTTGAGATAATGGAGCGCCGCTCCCGCCGCGACGATGCCGTCGGCCATGTCGTCGATGCCGAAACCCTTGAGCGTCTGCGTCTTGAAATGTGTGACGAGCAATTCATAGGCGACGTCGCGCGCAAAAAGCCAGTCGTCGAGTTTTGTAACCGGCGCGGCGGGCTGATGCCGTCCGAACAATCCGCGGAAGGTGTCGACGTCCCGTTTCGCGACCAGCAGTTCGCCGGGATTGATGGACTCGAGCAGGTCGCGCAGGTCGCGGGCGGGAACCTCGGCTGCGGAGAAGTCGCCCGTCGAGGCGTCCACAAAGGCCACGCCGGCGCGTTCGCCACGCAGGGACACTGCCGCGAGGTAATGGTAGTGTTTGTGATCGAGCAGTTTGTCGGAGAACGCGACGCCCGGCGTCACAACTTCCACCACGTCGCGCTTGACGATGCCCTTCGCGAGTTTCGGATCCTCGAGCTGCTCGCAGACGGCCACGCGATATCCCGCGCGCACGAGTTTCGGCAGATACGAGTCCAGCGCGTGATGCGGGAAACCGGCCAGCGGCACGTCGCTCGCTCCGCCGTTGGAACGCTTCGTAAGTGTGATGCCCAACACGCGCGATGTGATCTGCGCATCCTCCTCGAAGGTCTCGAAGAAATCGCCCATGCGGAACAGCAGCACCGCGTCCGGATACTCGGATTTGATGCGCTGGTATTGACGCATGAGCGGGGTCATGACCACACCTGTTCGGCCTGTCTCATCCGTGCAATGTATTTACCGCGGCCGAGGAATGGAAGCACGGGCCGTGCTGGGGCCGCCGTACCGGCGACTGTGCGCGTCCGCGTGGCGCGTGCCGCCTGCCGCGTCCCACGTGTCACGTGTCACGTGTCGCAGCTTCGACAAACAGCTCGGTCTTCTCGAAGCGCACGGCGTCGATCAACCCCAGATCGGTGACTTTCAGCGCGGGGATCGGCGACAGCGCGAGGAACGAGAGTGTCATGAAGGGATCCGGCGGGATGCAGCCCAGCGCGCGCGCGGCGGCGTTGAGCGACTCCACACCCGCCCGCACTTCCTCGAGCGGCCTGTCCGACACGAGACCGCAGACAGGCAGCGGCAGGGTGGCCCGCACGTCGCCATCAGCCACCACACACTGCCCGCCGCCCATGGTGACAAGCGCGCGCGCGGCCGCGAGCATGTCGGCATCGTTCGCGCCGACCACGATGATGTTGTGCGCATCGTGCGCGACGGTGGACGCGAGCGCGCCGCGCTTCAGCCCGAAGCCGCGCACGAATCCGATGCCGATGTTTCCGGTGGCGTGATGCCGCTCGATGACGGCGAGTTTCAGTATGTCGCGTGACGGATCGGCCGTCACATGCCCGTCACTCACGGCGGCGTCATCCTCGAGCGCGTCGGTCACGATCTGCCTCGGCACGAGGCCTATCAGCTTGATGCGGCTCCCCCGCGCCGGCACGGCCAGGGCGTTGTCCGCAAGCGGCGCCACGTTCATGGCGGATCCCGGAAGCGCAGCGCCGTGATCGGACGGTGCGAGGTACTCTCCGTCGCGCGCGACCAGCCGGCCGCGGTGATACACGAGCCGCGGCCGCATGTTTTCGAGTGTATCGAACACCACGAGGTTGGCCCAGTAGCGCGGCGCGATGGCGCCGAGATTGCGCAGACGGTAGTGCCGCGCCGTGTTGATGGTCGCGAGTTGGAAGGCGAGCATGGGGTCGAGTCCCCACGCGATCGCTTCGCGGATGTGATGGTCGATATGCCCCTCGTCCTCGAGGTCGGCGGGATGTTTGTCGTCGGTGGCGAAGGAAAACTGCGCGGCGTTTGCGGCGGTGACCAGCGGCAGCAGGTCGTGGAGATTGCGCTCGGCCGTGCCCTCGCGCAGCAGCACGTGTATGCCGCGCCGCACTTTGTCGCGCGCCTCCTCGATCGTCGTGCACTCGTGGTCGCTGCTGATGCCCGCGAGGATGTAGGCGTCGAGCAATGGAGGGCGCAGGCCGGGCGAATGTCCGTCGACGATCCCGTGCCCGTGCGAGATTTTCTCCAGCTCGGTGTCCCACCCGAGATACACGCCCGGGAAATTCATCATCTCGGCAACACCCGCGACACGGTCCTGCGCGGCGAGAGCCGCGATGTCGGCCGCGCTGATCGATGCGCCCGAGGTCTCGAGCGGTGTGGCCGGAACACAGGAGGAGGCCATCACGAAGATGTCGAGCGGCGTGCTGCGCGAGGCCTCGAGCACATAGCGTATTCCGTCGAGACCGGCAACGTTCGCGAATTCATGCGGATCCACCACCGCGCCGCCCGTGCCGTGCGGCACAACGGCCCGCGTGAATTCGGGCACGGTGAGCATGGTGCTCTCGATATGTATGTGCCCGTCGAGGAAGGATGGTGCGAGAAAGGCACCGTCGAGATCCACCACCTCGGAGCCCGCGTACCTGCCTATGCCCACGATGCGGCCGCCGCTCACGGCCACATCGCCGTCGTGAATCTCGCCGCTGAGCACGTTGATGATGCGTCCGTTGCGGAAGACGAGGTCCGCCGGCTCTTCGCCGCGCGCCACCGCCAGTTTTTTCTGAATGTCCCTCATGCCTTCTCCTTTATCCGGGGCCGGTCAGGGCTGTTTCAGCGCCATGATGCGCCGATACGATTGGATGATGCGGCTGCGCGTCACGAGGCCGCGTGCCACACGATCGTGTATGATCGCGGCCGCCCTGGGCGCGATGGACTCGTCGTAGGTCCCCGCGTTGTTGCCGAACAGCAGTATGTCGACTCCGGCGTCGATGGCGCGTGTGATGGCGGTTTCGAGTCCGTACGATGCGGTGATCGCGCGCATCTGCATGTCGTCGGAGATCACCACGCCGTCGAATTTCAGACTGTCGCGCAGCAGACCGGTGATCACGGACCGCGACAGCGTGGCGGGATACTGCGCGTCCCAGTTCCTGTTGAAGATATGCGCGGTCATGACCATGTCACAGGCCCGCGCGCGGATGAGGTCCGCAAACGGCGCCAGCTCGACATGTGCCCAGGTGCCGCTTACATCCACAAATCCCTCGTGTGAATCGCTGCGCGAGCTGCCGTGTCCCGGAAAATGTTTGATGGCGGAACGGATGCCCGCGGCCCTGTATTCGGCGGCCATGATCCGTCCATGTTTCGCCACGAGAGCCGGATCCGCGCCGAAGCTGCGGCCCAGCCCCCCGATCACCGGATTCGCCGGATTGCTGTTGAGATCCAGCACGGGCGAAAAATTCACAGTGATGCCGCAGCCCCGCAGAACGGCCGCCATGCTCCGCGCCGCCGCACGGGTGCTGTCCGCGGAATTGAGGTCGCCGAGCATCTGCTGCGAGATGGTGGGGGGAAATCCGTGTTTCGGTTTGAGGCGCGCAACACGTCCGCCCTCCTGGTCGATCGCGATAAACAGCGGTATCCGCGCCGCGGCCTGCAGTGACGCGGTGAGACGCCGCAGTTGCGCGGGCGATTCAATGTTCCGCACGCCGGACTTCCTCTCCACATCGTAATCGAACAGCACCACCCCGCCCACATGTGTCTCACGGATGTGCCGCAGCACCGGCGACGTGTCCGACACCGCCGTTCCGCGGAAGCCGATCATGAGCATCTGTCCGATCATGATGTCGAGACTGTCGTCAACACCCGGCTGCGCGCCGTACACCGCGGGGGCGTTGAACAGAAACAGGTACAGGATGGCGGCACACAGAGCTGCCACGGAGGTAGGAGTCGATTTTTGCATGTGGCAAAGTTCGCACCCCGCGCGAGAAAACAAAACCGCCGCGCCGTGTATGTGAAGAGAATTCACAGGTCAGAGCGATTTCCTCACAGTGCCGAAGAACAAATGCCCCAGATTCTCCGAATTTCAAGTATTCCGATCGGCCTGATTATTGCAGCATGTGTAGTACACGCAAGGAATTCAAAAATGACCGGGCAGTGCATCATATCGGAGATGAACGGACGACGCGGGCGGTTCTCACAAAAGAATTGCTCTCGCCCGTATTCAGCCGTTCTCGCTCTTCCGAAACACGGTGCCCTGCGCCGGTTTATTTTTTCCCTTCTCCACGTGTTCCGCGCCCACTAGGCGCCTTCCAACGCTCCTCCTAGCTCCACCTCCTAGCTACACCTCCAAACGCCCGTCCTTATGGACGGGCGTTTTTTTGTCGCACGACGGTACGCGTAACAAGGCGGCAATACACGGGATGGAGCTGATACGGCCGCGATGGAGATCCATTGTACCGATGCGCGCCGGAGTGCGTCTGTGTGCCGCGGATCAAACCTCGATTCGCCTCGCGTGTCTGAGTGGCGTATTTTTCCGTTTCCCGCACATCGTCCGTTCGATTCGAGAGGTACACCATGAGACATGTTTCAATATCTGTATGTGATTGCCGTTGTATCATCGTCCTGATCGCGCTGGCAGTATCATTGCCACTCGCGCACGCTCCGGCCCAGGCCCGCTTCCCCTACGCGCCGCGTGATATTCCCGTGCGCGACGGCAAGACTCTTGCGGCCGATCTCTACTCCACCGACACCACGGTCCCGAAGCCGGTCATTCTCATTCAGACCCCCTACAACAAGGCCTTCTACCGCCTCGGACTGCAGTCGCGAGGAGGCGGCGCCTTCCCGTACGACACGGCCAAGTACCACTATGTGATCCTCGACTGGCGCGGCTTCTACGGGTCGAAAGACGCCGATGTGCGCGGCTACGATCGCGGACTCGACGGCTACGACGCCGTGGAATGGATCGCCGCGCAGCGCTGGAGCAACGGCAAGGTGGGCACCTGGGGCCTCTCGGCGCTCGGGCACATACAATTCCTCACCGCGAAGCACCACCCCCCGCACCTCGTCTGCGCCGTTCCCTGTGTGAAGGATTTTAAAACCAAGTACTCCGATTATTTCTACGGCGGCGTCTATCGCAAGGAACATGTCGAATCGCTCGAATCGCTCGGCTTTCTCACCACATCCGCCATCACGTCGCAGCCGACCTACAACGCGATCTGGCGCGCGGTGGAAAACAACAGCGATCTCTCGGCCGACATCGCGGTGCCCATGCTGCTCATCGGCGGCTGGTTCGACCACTTCCCCGACGATGTGATCCGCGCCTTCCACGACCTTGCTGATCGAAGCGACGCGAAAGTGCGCGACGCGCACAAGATTCTCTACGGACCGTGGACGCACGGTGACCTCGGCATCGAACAGCAGGGCGAACTCTCCTTCCCGAACGCGGTGTCGGAACCACGCGACATCGCGCTGCAGTTCTTCGGCTACTACCTGTGGCAGGAGAAAAACGCGTATCCGCTGCGCCCGCCGTTCATGTACTACCAGATGGGCGACAACGTGTGGCGCGATTACGGGCGCGATTCGACTGCAGTACCCGGATCATCGCTGACATTCTGGCTGCACGCCGACGGCAGTTTGCTGCAGTCGATGCCCGCCGATCCGTCCGCAACACGGACGCTAATCTACGATCCGCGCAATCCTTCGCCCTCACACGGCGGCGCGCGGTTTAATCCCCTCGATCAGACGGCCGTGCCCGGACCGCTCGACATCCGCGCCGCGGTCGAGAGCCGACCCGACGCCCTCGTGTTCAGCACACCACCGCTCGGCCGCCCGCTCACACTCGACGGTCCGATCACGGCCACGCTGCTCGTGAGTTCCGACCGCACCGACACCGACATGAGTGTGCGATTCTGCGACGTGTATCCCGACGGCCGCTCCATGATCCTCGCCGACGGCATTCTGCGCGGCCGCTACCGCAAGGGCGTGGACCGCCAGGTGCCGCTTGTGCCCGGAGTGCCCGACACGTTCCGCGTCGAGCTGCAGAAACTCGCCGTCACCCTGCTCCCCGGCCACCGTATGCGCATCGTTGTGTCATCGTCCAATTTCCCGCGCTTCGACATCAACCTCAACAACGGCGGGCCGATGTACACCGCGGGCGACACACTCGTGGCGACCAATACCGTACACATGAACACCACTCTGCGTTCCACTGTCACCATACACGGCAGCGATGTCATGGCGGCTGGCGGAGTCCCCGCGCCGGAGGTGTTGCATATCGGAGCGCCGTATCCGAATCCGGTATGTGTGCAGACCGTTTTCCCGATCGCGATTCCCGGAGGGAGCGCATCCGTGACAGCGCGCGTGCTCGACGTGCTCGGGCGGCAGCACGTTCTTCTGTACGATGGACCAGCAAGCGCAACGCCTGCACAACTGCACGTGAACACGACCGGGCTTCCGGCCGGCACCTACCTGCTCCACGTCACGACGGGTAAAGTCACAACAATGCGACGGTTTTCCGTCGTGAAATAGGGCTATTACGGATACCAATAATCGGATTAGTGCATCTGTTTCTGCTTTTTTTTTTACGCATGTCCCGTCGATATTCTCAATAATCGTCAAAGAATTTCACCTTTTCCGGGGGTCGCCATGGGATGTGGGTACTCTCCCTCTCTCATTCTGAACGTACTGTTCGTTACAACACTTTGTAAGGCTCAGCCGATCGTCCAATACAGTCCGAAACGCAGCGACTACAGGATGACGATCGAGAAACAGTGCAAGTACACATCGCCGAATTGTTGTTTACTCTGCGCGGAGGTTGGAATCCTTGTACCGTGATCATCGGCAAGCAAGACAGCATGCATATGCCGCAGTATTGGCCCGAAACGAGGATGTTCTGTTCCGCTCTCCCATCGGATGGGAATGTACGCTTGTCGGTCACGGACGCAGTCGGCCGGGGGATCGCAGTACCAATAGCTGGCGAGGTTTCGGCTGGAACACACAGTGCACATTTCGACAGCGAATACTGTCCCGGCGGCGTGTACTTCTGTCGCCTTGCATTTCAGGGTGAAGTCTCGATTATCCCGATGCTACTCGTCAAGTGAAGGTGGCGGTCATGATTCGAACGACTATCGCTGTGGAATCCACATGCCGCTGTGTATCACTGGGACTCATCCTTGTTGTATTGTTCCTGTCAGCCTGCGCCGAGCCAACGACTGAACCACCACCGGTCGATCCGGGACCCGATACGACCTCCCACGATCTCGTGTGGGAAGAAAGGGTTATTGGCGGGAGAAACGGGATTGTTTCAGATATTTCAGGTGTCAGCCCCGAGGACGTGTGGGTCGTCGGCAACCTAATAAACACTGATCCCAACCACCAGAGAAGTATCCGGAGTGGAATGCACTGGGACGGAACGTCATGGCGTTTCTTCAATGTGCCATCGCAGTGGCCGCCGGATTCTGTCGGACCTGTTAGCTTGGTCCATGCGATCGCAAAAAACAATGTCTGGTTTGTCGCCGGTCAACTGATTCAATGGGACGGAAAATCGTATCATCAACACGTGGAAACACGCGATCAGATGGATTGGGTTCGCAAATACGAGATGTGGGGCGACGCAAAACGGCTGTATATCGTGGGTGGTGCAGGGATACTCAATGAGCCGGGTTCGATATTTCATTACGATTACACCACGTTGTCCCGGATAACGGTTCCGAATCTCCAGACAGGTGTCAACGACGTCTGGGGTGTCGGCGACACCGCCATCTGCGTTGCATCCGAATGGGACACCGCCGATACTGAGACGCGGGTCATCCGGCTCGTCGGTCGAACGGCGACCGAAGCCTATACCGGCGAAGCCCCAAGTTCGGGGAAGAGTATTTGGTTCATGAACACATCGCGGATGTACATGACAGCCGGCCATTGCAAGATGTGGAACGGCACGGCATGGAATCGCTTTCCGAAACCGCCCGAATCGTTCGGATTCAAGATGAAGGTGCGTGGTTCCGGCTACAACAACATCCTCATGGTCGGGCAATTCGGGCACGTCCTGCACTTCAACGGTGCAGACTGGAAAATTGTTACCATGCCCAGCCCGAATGATTTGTATTACTTCATTGACTGTGTGGTGTTTCCTGACGATCTTTTCATCCTCGGGATGAAAGGAGCGTATCCGGTTGTCATGCATGGTCGGCGGGTGAAGCGGAACTAGAGGATTGTCGATCCGCGCCACCAGGACTAGCGCCGCACGATGACAAGGCGCCACCCGCGGGCATCCACTTCCAGCAGGTAGACGCCCGCGGGCAGTCCTGCCGTGTGCAGGTCGAGTGTCGCGGCGGGAGTTCCATCACCCGCTACCGCAACCTCCAAGCCGAGGAGTGTGAGAAGTCTCACACGGAGTAATGCGCCCATGCCCCGTGATACGTGCAGCCGGTCGTCCGCCGGCTGCGGGAACACGAGGAGAGTCTCGTCCGGCACCGGCGACCCGAGTCCAGTTCCGCCGTCCACACGGACGCGCACCGTCAACAGCGGGCTCGTGCAGCCATCCTCAACAGTGCGGACGAGGAAGCTGGTGTCGCGTTCAAGCGGCCCGATGCGCAGGAGTGGACCCTTCCCCACAACGCGACTGCTGTCCGCAGTCTCACACCATTCGATGCTGCCGCTCTCCGCATACGCGCGAAGATCCACGATTGCGCCGCGCGCAACGACGGTGTCGCGCACGAGAGGATCGGGTCCACGCACGTGCACGGGAAAGGCGGCGCGCGCGCTCGTGCATGCTCCGACACGATAGTCGGTGTAATAGATCGTCGACCGTCGCAGCGGTGGTGTGCGGAATACCGGCCCCATGGCGAGTGGTGCGCCTCCTGACGGCGCATCGTACCAGTACTGCGCGCCGCCCGCGCCGCCGGTGCGCAACTCGAGTGTGCCGCCGTTGCAGACGCTGAACACTGTCGCATCGAGATAGTACAGGTCGGCGCCGCGCTGTTGTACACCCGCCGCAAAAACCACCGTGCCCGCGAAGGGGGTAAGGGATGAGGGCATCGAAGCGCCGGCGGTGTCGATGTCGGCGAGCAGGCCCGTGCCGCGCTCCGTGCCGTCGGTGAACCACAACTCGCTGCCATGTGTGCCGTCGGATGCGGTGAACACGAGGCGATTCCTATACAGGACCGCCGGATCCGAAATGGATGAGTATCCCCCGGGATTCGGCCGCGCGACAAACACGGCACCGCCCGGGGCGGTTGAATCGACACGCCACAGAGCATCACCCGATCCGGATGATGAGACAACAAAAAGTCGCGCGCCGTTCACGGTGCCCAACCAGCGGACCGCATAGGCGCCGGGCACTGGATCCGCGGCCTTCCGCGTACCGAAGGAGGTGCCGTCGCTCACGTACGGGGCGGTGCCCGACGAGCCGTCCTTTGCGGAAAAATGCAGCGCGCCGTCGAGCACTCTCAGTCCTGTCACAGCCGCGGAACCCGCGCTGTTGATATCGGCAACCTGCTGTGTGCCCGCGAGTGTGCCGTCGCTGCTCCATAACTCGTGCCCGGTGCTGTCGTCGGCTGTAAAATAGACACGTCCGCGGAACACCGTCAGTTCATCGGGATTGGCGTCCTTGCTGCCCGGAGCGATGTCGGCCACGCGCGTGGTGCCCGCGTCGCTGCCGTCGGTAAACCAGAGTTCTTTGCCGTGGAGCGAATCCGCCGCGGTGAAGAACACGCCGCCGTCGAGTGGTGTGAAATTAAAATCGATAAACGCCGAGCTGCCCGGGAGTGCGGCGAAGCTGCGTGTGCCCGCGGGAGTGCCGTCGCTGCGCCACAGAGTGGTTCTGTCGCGACCGTCGTTGAGCATGAAGATGAGGAAGTCGCGTGCGGGTGTAAGCCAGAAGTTGCTGAAGGCCTCCGCGCCCGCCGGCAGCGGCACAAAGAGAATCCGCGTGGCGTCCCCAGGTTCGCCGTTGCTTGTCCACAGCGAGGGTCCGGCCGTGCGGTCGTTGAGACCCCAGAACAGGCGGCCCTTCCACACAGCGAGCGAGTGCAGATACTGCGTGGCCTCTGTGCCCGGAGTGGAAGCGGGCATCGACCAGATACGCCGGGGCGTGCGTGAAGCGGCGTCGAGGCGCCATATCGAGACCGTGGTGTCGGGACGCGCGATAAAAAAGAGTGATGTGTCCGATACGATGAGACTCGAGGGCTGTGATCCCTTCCCTCCCGACGATATGCCCGTCACGAGGGTCGCGAAGTCCGTCGACAGGGGCGCGCCCGCCTGCACGGTTGCAAGGATGCGCGTCCGCTCGCTCACACAACTGTCCACCGCCTCGACGAACCAGGCGGTCGTCGAGAACAGCGGCGGCGTGGTGAACACACCGCCGCGCGCGACGGGAGTGCCGCCGCCCGGCGCGTCGTACCACAGGATCTCGCGCGCACCCGACGAGGCCGTCAGCGTGACCGCGGTGCCGGGGCACACGGCGGTGTCGCGCGCCGTCGGCGCCGGCAGCAGGCAGCACTCGTAGTTCAGGCGGCGTCCGATATCCCGCGCCGCGGCAAACTGCTGCGGCGAGAAATACGTCATGCAGGGCGTGTTCGAATACGACATGATGTTTGCGGTGTTCGGCGTGTAGGGGTTGCCGCGTGCATCACGCGCAGTGCCCACATAGCGGCAGGCGCCGTCCACTTTGCCGAGCAGATTCGGATCGGCGGGTGTGTCGCAGAAGCGGTCGCCCGCGCTTGCGCAGTTTGAACCGTCGGCGAGTTCGTCGGTGGTGCCCATGTTTGTGAGGCCGTGTGTGTGCGGCAGTCCCAGCGCATGTCCCAGCTCGTGCGAGAGGATGTTCTCGAAACTGCGGTTGCAGTTGATGTTGATCGAGATGGTGCCGCTGTACGCGCCGCAACCCGATTCCGCGCGCGCGACATACACGTTGATCACACGCCTCTTCGACGGACTCGACGAACCCTTCGGATATATGAGGACAGGTCCGCACTGCTCGAACCGTATCCGGCCGGGCGCGTACCAGGCGTTCACCGCGGCCATCGCCGCGCGCACACGTGTCTCGTCCACCGCGGGAGAACCCGCGTCGGATTGTGCATGGAACAGCACCGGCACAAGCACCCACGCGGAATCGTCCGTGGAGACTCCGTCCGGAACAGCGCCGCGCATCGCGTCGAAGTACGCGGTGAAGGCGCTGTCGGTGACGGTGTCGCAGAAAGGCGCCTGCGCGCGCATCGTCCAAGCCCCACACCACAGCGTGAGGACAAGGGTGAAAGAGAAAACACGTGTCGGCGTGAACATGTCGGACAGAATCCCGTGAATTTCGGACAGACGAAGTGTTATTGTAACGACACCGGAATCTGTCTCCTGTTTCTCACGGAAACAAATATCCCGACCCGCTGTCCCGGTCTCACGCAGTCCCGTCGCGCTTCGACTCCGCTCAGCGAGACACGATTTCGTTGTTTCGCTCCCGCTGTCCCGCTGTCCCGCTGTTCCGCTCTCCCGCTGTTCCGTCGCGCTTTCCCGCTTCGCGGGACTCAGCGAGACACGATTTCGTTGTTTCGCTCCCGCTCTCCCGCTGTCCCGCTCTCCCGCTGTCCCGCCGTTTCCTTGAATGGAAACGCGGCATGCGGTATTTTGTGCCTTCCTGTCACAGACCTCCGGTACGACCTCCACTTGCCACACCTGACAACGGATAATCTTGTGTTTTACGGCACCGCCGCCGTGCTTGCCATGCTGTTCGTCTATTTGTGGCGGCGCAAGGAACTGCTCTCGGTGTTCACAGGCGGGCGCTGGTGGCTGACGTGGATGGCCATCGCCATCCTGACGCTGATGGACGAACTGACGTCCATTTTCTACGCCCCCGCCGAGGCCTTCCGTTTCATCGGCGAGAGCGCCATCATCTTCATCGCGCTGACGTCGATCCTGATGCGTTTCCTCGCGAACCGCATGACGGAGATTGCCCAGATCCTCGAGCATCACAACATCAAGGGCGGCGGCGTCTATTCCTTCTCGTACTTTGTGCTCGGACCCACGGCAAGTTTCATCGCCGTGGCCTCGATCTTTGTGACATATGTCCTCACGGCGAGTATCTCCACCGTCAGCGCCGTGCAGAACGGTCTCTCCCTCTTCGATGTTCACCCGGCCGTGGCGATGGCGGTGAACTTTGCAATTGTATGGGGGGTGGCCGGTCTCAACATCCTGGGAATACGCGAAAACGCGCGTTTCACCTTCGGCATCTTTACCGTCGCGGCCACCGTTCTCATCCTTCTGCTCGTCTCGGGATTTCTCGCCATCGATGGTGTGCAGGCCGCGCGCATTGGGAATGCGGCCACCGGCGCCTTCGACCGATTTCTCACACTCGACCTCGGGCAGCAGACGCTGAACATCGGCTACCTCGTCATCGGCACATCGAGCTGTATTCTCGCCTATTCTGGAATCGAATCGGTGATACAGACGGCGGGACTCGTCCGCTCGTGGCACGACATCCGTAAGGCCTACCTGTTCCTCGCGGTCACCGTGGGCATCTTCACGCCGCTGATCTCCATGCTGGTCTTGTCGTCGCCTCTCGATCCCATGCATCATGAGACCGACCTCATCACGCAGTACGCCGTGATGCTGCGCGGCACGGGATTCGGTCTGCTTGTGAGCGCGGTAGCGAGTTTCACCCTCATCATGGCGGTCAACACGGCGTATGTTGCGTCGAGCGAACTGCTCGAGCGTGTGGCTGAGAAGTACGATTTCCATTGGCTCTCGAAGGTCAACCACCGCCATTCGCTGTACCGCATACACATCATCAGCGCCATCTTGTACTCCGTCATCATCGTGGTGACCAGCGGACAGCAGGCCCTGCTCGCCGAGATGTACGCCATCGGTCTCATCGCGAGTTTTGCGATCAACATGGGCTCGCTGCTCGTGTACCGGTATTTCAAGGGGACGAAGGAAATCGGGGTCTATTTCACCCACCGCTCCATGACCCTGATCGTGTTCATCATTGTCGTAGCGAGTCTCGGCTACCTCATGGTGATGCGCCCGTACGGGACGGCGCTGTGGGCCATCACCACGGGCCTGTTCCTCTTCATCGGACTCGGCATCGCGCGCAAGCGGTCGCCCGAGATCAAGGAATTACGACAGACCGACAACCCCTTCGAACTGATCGCCTGGCTCGGCGCGCATGAAGGCGACCGCATCCATCTCTACTTCCGCCGTCCGAAGGAAGAGGGAGGCATCGAGGGAATGGACAGTTCACGCGCCTACATCAGTTTCTATTCGGCGCGGCAGGGTATTCCTTCAAGGGCGGGCGAGAATCATTTCCGCTTCCCTTTCACACTCGAATCCGTGTACAGCAGCATCTGCACCATCATCGATCTGATCCGCTACGAACTCCCGCACATGCGGTTATCCGTACACCTCGGCTGGCCCATGTCGTCGTGGATGGATCGCTGGGCGATAGGCATCCTGGTCATGAATCTCATGCGCCTGCCGAAAAAATACCCCGGGGTGACGTTCCGGATCGAGTACGACGGGAGGGAAGACGTAAAGGGGTAAAGGGGTAAAGGCGTAAAGGGGTAAAGGCGTAAAGGGGTAAAGGCGTAAAGGGGTAAAGGCGTAAAGGGGAAAGGGGAACGGCTAACGAGGAAAGCTACTGCGTGATGCAAATCCTGTGTCTCCCCGAGCTTGTCGAGGGGCGACGGGACAGAGCGAGAGCGCGGGACAGCGGGACCGGACCACTGTGTCTCCCCGAGCTTGTCGCGGGGCGACGGTACACCCTGTTCCTTTCAACGTTGCTACTTTCCACCGGTTACGGTGGCTCATTCGCCTGGACTCACCTCGGAATCCTACAAAAAAAACACTGCCGTCACCAGGGCCCGGGGTGACGGCAGTGCGTTCTTAGGATAGGATGCGTCGGTATACGGTGGTGTTCCGCCCGGGTTGCGGCGGGTTCAGGTCAGAAAACCGTCGCCATCTTATGCGCGAAATACCGCCATCCCGTCGCCAGTCGACAAGCTCGGGGAGAGTCAGCAATTGCTTCACGCTTGAGCCTATTCGGGAGGCCTTTCCCTTCCACTTTCCACTTTGCTACTTTCTACTGCTTCATCAGGATCCTCTCCCTGACTCCTTCCCAGGTCATCAAGCGGATGAAATACTGGCCCGCAGGGACGCGTCTGCCGGCGGCGTCGCGGCCGTCCCAGGTGACGGCATGGGTGCCTGCGGCGTGTGTGCCGTCGCGAAGTTGTACGAGTTCGCGGCCGAGCAGATCCGAGATGGTGAGACGCGCGCTTCCTGCGTGCGGTAATGTGTACGTGAAACGGGTGTTGTGTGTGAAGGGATTCGGATAATTCTGTCCGAGAAGATAACCATCCGCTTCCGGCGCCGCGCCCGCGGCCATCGTGGTGTTCCGAACGAGGGTGAGCCGGTTCCAGGCACCCATCAGCACGTGCGGCTGGCAGCCGAACTGGCTCCACCTTCCCGTGTCGGACCGCAGTGTGCCGTCGATGTTATAGCGGAATTGCACCTCATCATACGGCAGATCGTCGTTCGACCAGAAATCCTTCGTGTCCACACGCCAGCGCAGCACCACGGTGTCGGCAGCGATGGGTGAGTTGTTGTCGTAACTGCCGAACATCGTGGTCGTTTGTGGGTTTGTCAACTCGCACGCGAGCCATGTGCCGGTATGCTGCACAAAGATGGTGCCGAGAGGGGCACCGCGTCCCGTGGGTTTGGTGTCGATCACTTCCGCGATCCACTGATAGAACAGCGTATCGACTGTGCGCTTGGATGGATCGTCGATCCAGGCGCGTCGTGCAACGTCAAACAGCTTGAAGCCGCCGATTCTGCGGCCGGCGCGGATGTTGGGATCGTCGGCGTCCGTCCATTGAATCGGTATCGCCGGATGTGACGCCGTGAGTCCGATGATCACCGTGTTGTCGAGAGGCCGAAGCACCGTCACGTCCTTGTCAGGGAGGCGGTTGTACGAGACCAGTAGCGCCGGTGTAGGCAGCGGATTCACACGATGCCGGGTCCATCCCGCTGTGTCGGAGTATGTCGATCCCGCCGAATTGTACGCGCGCACATACCAGCGCACACGCCGCACGATGCTGTCGGGCTGCGATGCGGGCCAGGTGGCGGGGCGGAAAATATTCTGCACGAGCCACGCTCCGCCAAGGACGATGCGCGGATCACGGCCATTACGAGACGACGGAGCGCTGACGTGCACCGCGCGTGTTATGTCGGTTCCGCCGCTGTCGACGAGGGCGTGCCACTCGTAGCGTACGGTGTCGAAAGGATCGTTACGGCCGCTTTCCGCGCCCGTCCATTCCGATTTCACCCAGCGCAGCCGCAGCGAGTCTGCGAGAAAATCTCCACAGGGAGGATTCGGACCCACGTGATCGATGCGGAACAATGTTGTACTCGTCGTCTGTGCATTCGACAGCACAAACGGCGCGGGCGCCCAACGCTGTCGCGCGAGAGTGGCGTGAAACACCTTCGAGGCCACGACATGCGGCCGGCAGCCGAAACGGCTCCACAGACCCGTGTCCGCGCGCAACGTGCCATCGGCCTCGTAGGGAAACGGGATCCGTTCGATCGGTACGTTGTCGGTCCATTCCGCGTCCTTCACAAACACCTGCCACTCGATCACCACGCTGTCGGCGCCGCCGGAACCGCGTATGCCGAGCAGTGAATCCGTCTTCTGCTTCGTAAGCTGCAGGCCCTGTGTAGTGCCGGTGTTGAGGACCAGCCGCGTGCCGGGTGCCGCGCCGTGTCCTGGAGGAACGGTGCGGACCACGGTGCCGACCCATTGATACTGCAACGTATCTACCGTACGCCCGCTGGGATCTTCGTGGTACCGGCGCGTTGCGCGGAAGTACCGGCGGAAACCGCCGATGTCAATGCCGGCAACGATGTTTCGGTCGTACCCCGGCGTCCATATTATATGTCCCATTCCTGTTCCATCGACTGCGACCACACCACTGTCGGCGGGTTCCACAGGGATTGGGAGAATATCTTTCCAATACTGTTGCGGTAATTGCGATGAGCGGTAGAACGACAACCGGTTGTACGACAGCATCAGCGCGGGTGTGAGCATGCTCGAATCGCTTCCGCGGTGCACGGTATGTCCGGCCGTGTCGGAGAACACGGATCCCACCGAATTGTACGCGCGCACGAACCACCGCACACGCATCACGATGCTGTCCGGTTCCTCGGCTGGCCAGGGCGAGGGAGTAAACAAGGTCGGGTAGAAGACGTCCCCCGAGAGGCGCAGCTCTGCCGCGGTGCCGTTGTTCCAGGACGGAAACGTGTACGTGATCCCCGTGCGTGCGCTGTCGCGCTGGGCGGCGCTCGTGTCCACAATCACGTTCCACTCGTAGCGGACCGGATCTGTGGGATTGTTGCGTCCCGTATCCGCACCCGTCCACACCGAAGGCCGCCATTGCAAACGTAATGTGTCGCGTTCGAGTCCCTGCCCCGCCACACAGCCGGGCAACCGTGATGTGTGGTCCAAACGGAACAGTGTCGGATTCGTATGCCCCGCTTCCGACAGCCGGAACGGCGCGGGAGCATATTGTGCGCTGGCGACAGCACCGATGAGGAGGAGCAGGAATAGAAAACAGCGGACACTACGTCTCATGGCCTTTCTCCGGACAATGGTTCAGAGCATGTCGGACGAAACGCCGGGGCGTGACCTGCTCCTCCTACGAACCAGCCACACGATCCGGGATCGAACTACTACACCTTGTTCCCTGCGTAACCGCAATTTCCGCGCCACACAAATACCAGCATTATCCTTAGCAAAATATGGTATCGTCTGGATTGTGTCAGAATGTTGACGGCTGGATGCGGCGGGTCTGACGCGATGGAGTAGATGGGTAGATGGTAGTTGGTAGATGGTAGACTGATCTGCTCGGTCCGCGTGAGGAGACAGGATTCAGGAGTCAGGAGGCACGCGTGTAGTCGATGTTTCGTTTACTTTCAACGTGTTACTTTCAACTTGTTACGACAAAAAAATACTTCCCTCTCTTCTGTCAGGAATACCGGGGTAAGTCTATCTTTGAATTAATACGCTGCGCACCATCCATCGTTGAGGCGAACATGAATCCGGTTCGAACTGGTGCATTTCTCACCGTCCTCTTACTGGCGCTTTTTTCTGTTACCCTGCAGGGGCAGAGTCTGCCGCCCGGCTCGTTGATCATTCCCACACATACGGGAACAGGCGGGCAGAACGACGTGCTGAAGGTGTATGGACTGGTGTACGACCTGCTGGCGCACAACATCCCCGTGTCGTGGGCGTTTTCAAAAACAAAAATCCACGGCGGACCGGACTTCACCGCGGCCGCTTCCCAGGTGATGGACCGCTCCATTACCACAGCCGTTACCAAGAGCTTCGACTACAAGGGCGGTGTCTTTATCGTTCATCTCTCCGACACAGCGGCAGCAGGGCCCATCATCCGCCAGCACGCAACGGACGTCTGGGTGCATCAAGTCCTGTACACTTTCACATCCGTGCCTATACGCCATACGTTGCGTCACACGCCGAGAGTATTTATTCAGGACCACTACGGACCCTGGCTGCAGCTCGTCACGGATGTGTTCACTCGTGCCAACATTCCTCCGTCGGCATACAAGGTGGATTCAACCGGCATCCCCACCATCAACACACTCTCGTATCAGGGGTCTGGATGTTTCACTGCCATTGCGATTCCGCATGACGACGGGCTGAGCGCGACTGATGTCTACCGTCTGAGGGAATTCGCAGACAGTGGAGGCACCGTGTACCTGCAATGCGCAAGTGTGCTGCGCTTCGAAAGTCAACCATGGCCGATCGGCCTTGTATTCAGCACCGACGGCCTCGAAATGCGTCCCGATCCAACCCGCGGCTATTGGACACACCCGGATTCAGGAACGCATACCACACTCGGTCAGTTCAACGGCACCATTGAGGCCTGTGGAGGGACACTCCCCGCATGGGCACCCACTCCGGGCGGGTCCTATCGACCCAACACCATTCCGCTCGCCTGCCTCAGTTCGGATTCCACCATGATGAAAGCCGCGTTTGCTCGGAAAAACGGAGATTCGACAAAGGGCTTGATCGTCTGTGTGGGCGGCCATCGTTTTGTACCGACAAACGGTTCCGCCCCGCTCGTGAATCTCTGCCGTGTGTTGCTGAACACCATTTTTTCTCCGGTGAACCGCCGCATCTGCACGCCGCTACCGGTGAATCTCGTGTCATTTATCGCGACGGCATCCGGCGCTGATGTGCTCCTTCGATGGCGCACCGACGCCGAGGTGAACAGTCTGGGCTTCGAGGTGGAACGCCGTGTGAACATGGAGGAACAGTGGTCGCGGATCGGCTTCGTACGCTGTGAAGGTACTGGAGGCGGCGGTGCTGTGTATTCCTTCCTCGACCGTAGCGCGGCAGGCATCACATCACTGGTATCGTATCGACTCCGTAGTATCGATGTCGACGGCTCCTACGAATACTCCGCCGTCGAGACAGTGGCGCCGGACGAAGTAACGCCGACGACTCTTGCGGCGACCGTGTATCCGAATCCCGCGGATGAAAGTTTCCAACTGCGGTTCTGGACGAAGTACGACACGGGAATCACCTGTACTGTCGTCGACATGTTCGGACGTGTCCACGCGCGGTTCACCGACGGCCAATCGTTTATTGCCGGTTGGCACGACCTCGCTCTGAACTGTGCGGACCTGGTTCCGGGGAATTACCTCGTGACCGTCAGCGGCACACATGGCTCGGTGACACAACGCTTACGCATAGTACGGTAGAAACCCGAAATCCAGGTACGAACTGACGGGTCAACAGCACTGAATCCCCCGCGTCTGGATTTGTTCCCGGTACACTGTTGATGCTACCCCGGAACACTTCAGGCGCTTGACCGATACACCGCAGACGTTGTCCCGGTACTCCTCGACAGCAGCCCGCTACACTGTTGATGCTGTCCCGGAACACTTCAGGTGCTTGACCGATACACCGCAGACGTTGTCCCAATACTCCTCGACGGTGGCCCGTCACACCATTGATGCTGTCCCGGAACACTTCAGGTACCGGACCAATACACCGCAGACGTTGTCCCAGTACTCCTCGACAGCAGCCCGTTACACCGTTGATGCTGTCCCGGAACACTTCAGGCGCTTGACCGATACACCGCAGGCATTGTCCCAATACTCCTCGACGGTGGCCCGTCACACCATTGATGCTGTCCCGGAACACTTCAGGTGTCTGACCGATACACCGCAGGCATTGTCCCAATACTCCTCGACGGTGGCCCGTCACACCATTGATGCTGTCCCGGAACACCTCAGGCGCTTGCCCATTACACCGCAGACGTTGTCCCAGTACTCCTCGACAGCAGCCCGTCACACCGTTGATGCTGTCCCGGAACATCTTCAACGTGGATCAACATACTGGTGGCGACGTCCCTCTAGGTTATTACGAGGGGATAGAAATCCATCCGTCTGATCGTCTGACCGTCTAATCGTCTGACCGTCTAATCGTCTGATCGTCTGACCGTCTAATCGTCTGATCGTCTAACCGTCTAATCGTCTGATCGTCTAACCGTCTAATCGTCTGATCATCTGATGAAGCTCCGTCGCGGTTCGACAAGCTCACCGTGACACAGCTTCCCTATTGCGCAACTCCCCACTCCCAACTATTCACAACAACTCTTCTTCTCCTCCTCATTCTCCGCCGCTTTCTGCGCGGGTGCCGGCACAACCTGCGCCGTATGCGGTTTCCCCTTTGCGAGCATCTTCTCCATTTTTGGACTGATGAATGGTATGCCTATCGCGAGTCCGCGAAGAATAAACAGCGCGCCCATGATACCGATGGTAACGGGGATGAGGCGTGTGAGTTTCCTGCGCAGGGAACCCGAGAGCAGGCCGCTCGCGAAAGAGAGGGCAAAGAGCATAGGCACGGTGCCGAGTCCGAACACAAACATGTAGGCCGCGCTGCCGAGTACGCCGCCCGCGGCAAGTGAAGCCGCGAGAGCCGCATAGACGAGACCGCAGGGCAGAAAGCCGTTTAACAGTCCGATCACAAACATGGATCGCGTGCCGCCTGTCGAAAGACGCGCGCCGAGTCGCGACTTCACCGCATCAAGCGCGGCGTTTGTCCGCGCCGGCAGCAGGCGCGAAACATAGCGCGAAGGCACCACAACGCTCAGGATCATCAATACTCCCGCAGCTATTCCCAGCACCTGCTGATAGCCGGCGAGTGCGACAAACTGTCCGATCACACCCACCAGGGCGCCGAGCAGCGCGTAGGTCACCGCTCGCCCAAGATTGTACAGCAGTCGTCCGGCGGCGAACTCCCAGCGACGCGTCGCTGATGCGGGCAACATCACCACGATGGGACCGCACATGCCCACGCAGTGCAGACTCCCGACGAGGCCAATGATAAATGCGGACCAGATCATCCTTTATTCTCCTGCCACGGCTTATTGTGCGAACACCGCCTCTTCCAGAAAATACTCGTTTCCGGCATGTGTCCAGGCGATGCCGATGTTCCATCGACCGGATTTCTTCTCACCAAAAGGCACACGCTGTATGCCGCGTTCATCGAGCGCGAGAACGACCTTAAAATCCTGGGCCGCGTCGTCGGGTTTAAAAAACGTGAGCATGCCGGTTGCGTCGGCAGCGTGGGTGCTGTCGGCAAAGGTGATGACGCAGTTCCCGTCGGCCCAGCTCACAGCCGGCTTGATCGCGAGGGCCTTTGTCCGTTCGAGCACGTCGATCTGCGCCTGATACGCGATGCCCTTTTCATAGGCGCGTTCGGTGACCAGATCCACCTTCTCACGGCTGATGAAGAAGGCGACACCCACCGTCACCACCACAAACACGGCGAGAAAGATGGTGAGGCCTATCGGCCAGAAGGATTTCCTCTGCGGTGATGGTTCGTTGTGTGTCACGGTGCGCTCTGATTGTTGTCGGTGATGTCGTGCTGATCCGTTTCCGTTGAAGGGAGCGGTCAGTGTGTGTCGGGCTTGTCAGCCCCTTCAGGTTTGTCTTCGTGTTCCATGCCCGGCATGGGTCCGGAAAAAGTGCTGCGTATGGTCTGTTTCAATTCTCCGTTGGCGTAAATGCCCACTTTCACCGGAGTCGAAAATCCAGTCAACTCATCGCGCTCGATGTCGATAAACGCCGCGGCCTCGACGATGCCGCCATTGGGCAGCGTGATTGCCTGGCCGCCGACGATGGTCAGCGTGCCCTCCGGCTCGAGCAGGCGCAGTTCGATCGTGCGCTGTTCCTTCGATTTGTTGATGACCTTGATCGTGTACAGGTTCGATATGATGTCGTCGCCCTTCTCCTGGAACAGGCTGCCCGGGGCGCGCAACATGGTGGCCTGCAGATCGACACGCGCGATGAACAGGTAAATGATCACCCCCACCAACACGGTCAGCACCGCGCTGTACGCGATGACGCGCGGAGTGAACAGCTTCTTGGCACCACTCTTTATGGCGTTGTACGAGGAGTAGCGAATGAGTCCGCGCGGGAGTCCCACCTTGTCCATCACGGTGTCGCACGCGTCGATGCACGCGGTGCAGTTCACACACTCGAGCTGTGTGCCGTTGCGGATGTCGATGCCGGTCGGACACACGACGACGCATTGTTTGCAGTCGACACAGTCGCCGATGCCCGCACGGTCCGCACCCTTGCGCATTTTCTGCCGCGGTTCTCCGCGCACGAAGTCGTAGGATATCACGACAGAATTCGGATCGAGCAGCACCGACTGCAGACGGCCGTAGGGGCAGACGAGCACGCAGGCCTGCTCGCGGAACCATGCGAACACAAAGAAGAATGCGCCGGAGAAGAGAAGCATGGCGGTGAGTCCGCCGATGTGTCGCGCGGGCGGATCTGTGACGATGGCCCAGAGCTGATCGACCCCGATGATCCAGGCGAGAAACGTGTTGCCGATCAGAAACGACAGGGCGAAAAAGATGCCGAGCTTCAGGGTCCGCTTGAATACTTTTCCCGCCGTCCAGGGCTGCATCGCAAGCATGCGCTGCTTGTCGGAGTCGCCGTCGATCAGGTACTCGATTTTTCTGAAGACAAGTTCCATGAACACGGTCTGCGGACATATCCACCCGCAGAACAGGCGGCCGAACACGGCGGTGAAGAGGAAGATGAACACCACGGTTGCGATCATCACGAGCCCGAAGAGGTAGAAGTCCTGCGGCCAGAACACGACGCCGAAGAGGATGAATTTTCGCTCGAGCACGTTGAAGAGGAACATCGGTTCACCGCCGATTTTCAGAAACGGGGCGCCGAACAGGAAGGCGAGCAGGAACCAACTCAGAATAGTGCGCGCGCTGGTGAAGCGTCCGCGCGGTTTTTTCGGATATATCCAGCGACGTTTTCCCTCGTCGTCGACTGTCGCGATGCGGTCGCGGTACAGGGCGGGGGCGTCAGGCCCTGTCGCAGGCGCCTGCACGGGTGTATCAGTCATGTCTATCCTTTCACAGAAATCGGAGGTGCGTGGAGACGGCAAAGTAGATCATGCATTGGATGCGCGCAAGCACATGCGGGGTGCCGTGCCGCCGGGCACAACACCCCGCATATGCATTACTGCACTGGACGGGTGAACCGCGCGTCCGAACTACTTGGCCGCGGGCGCTGCCGCCGGCGTGGCGGGCGCCTGGGCCGACTTCTTCTCGCCCTGCGGGGCCTTTGCGTTCGGCGGATTGGTGCCCTGGAGCTTCATCAGGATGTAGCTCGCCACGGCGTCAATCTGTTCGGGTTTGAGGGTGGTCTTCCACGAGATCATGCCCTTCTCGGGGACGCCCTTGCGGATCGTCGTGATGAGATTGCCGATCTCGCCGCCGTGAATCCAGTACTCGTCGGTCATGTTCGGTCCGATGCCGCCCTCGCCCAACTTGCCGTGGCAGGTGAAGCACTGCGTCTCGAACACCTTCTTGCCTTCCGCGAGTGCGGCCGCGTCTTTCAGCGGGGCTTCGATCGTGGGTTCCGGCGCAGCCGCCGTGGCACCGCTGCTGCTGAAGCCGCCGGTCGCAAAGGTCTTGTACACGTCGGGGAACGAGGCCTTCAGCTTCTCGAGCTGCGCCGGATTCGCCTTCGACATCGCGCGCATGAGACTCTCCTCAAAGCTCGCATCCGCGAGTTTTGCGAGTTCGGCCTTCACGCGCGGCGAGAAGTTCTCGTCGCGTGCAAGGAACGGCGACGCGTAGGGCGACAGGATGCCGCCGCTCGCCTCGTCGAGTGTGCTCGAGTAGTCGGGGTTCAATTCCTTCATGTACTCGGCGCGCTGCAGGTCGCCCGTGCCGATCACATGATAATGCACCAGGTAGCCGAAGGCGAACAGGATGCAGATGTAGAAAAGCCACTTCCACCAACCGGGCAGGTCGTTGTCGTATTCCTGAATCCCGTCGAAGTCGTGGTGGAACAGTTCGTCGACTGGTTTCTTCTTGGCCATGAATTCAATCTCCGTATTGTGTCGCGTCGTGCGCCTCGTGATCGAGGGGCAGGGCGCTCATCTTCTGAGTAAAACCTTTCTTCAGCAACACCGTGCGCACGAGGATGCCCAGGAACATGACAAAGAACATCAGCGTGCCGATCAACGCCCATGTCATGTAGGTATCCACGTTGATGAGGTTTTTGAACATCGCGACCTACTTCGCCTTGATGTCTGTGCCGAGGCGCTGCAGATACGCGGTGAGGGCGATGATCTCGCGATCCCACGTGGTCTTGATACCGGCCACTTTCAGGTTCGCGACAATCTTCTCCGCCTGCACCTTCAGGTCGTCGAGGGCGCGTTCCTCATACCCTTCCGGATACGGAACTCCGATGCTGCGCATCGCCGAGATCTTGCCCTTGAGCGAACCGTAGCTCAACGCATCGGTCAGCAGCCAGGGGTAGCTGGGCATGATGGATCCGGGCGACATCGACGAGGGCTCGTTCATGTGGCTGTAATGCCACGCGTCGGGATACTTGCCGCCCTCACGCATGAGGTCGGGCCCCGTACGTTTCGATCCCCAGAGGAAGGGATGGTCGTACACGTACTCACCGGCCTTCGAATATTCGCCGTACCTCTCGACCTCGGAACGGAAGGGACGTATCATCTGCGAGTGACAGTTGAAGCAGCCCTCGCGCAGGTAGATGTCGCGTCCAAGCAGTTCGAGCGGCGTGTAGGGTTTTACACTGGCGATGGTCGGAATGTTCGACTTGATGACAAACATCGGGACGTTGCCGATGATGCTGCCGATGAGGATGGCGACGGCCGAAAGCACGGTGAACTGCACCGGCCGGCTCTCGAGCCAGCGGTGGCCCCAGTAGGTCTTCTCGCCCTCGGCTTCCACCTGCGCGCGAAGTGACGGGGCCTCGGCCTCTTCTTCCGCGATCAGCTTGCCGGCCTTGGCCGTCTTCCAGAGATTCACCACCATGAAGATGGCGCCGACGATGTACAGCGTGCCTCCGACCGCGCGTATCATATGCAGGGGCATGATCTGCAGCAGTGTCTCGAGGAAGTTCGGATACTGAAGCACACCGTCCGGTGTGAACTGCTTCCACATAAGACCCTGCGTGATGCCGCTCCAGTACATCGGAATCACGTAGAACAGAATGGCGAGTGTGCCGAGCCAGAAGTGCCAGTTCGCGAGTTTTGTGCTGTAGAGCTTGGTGCCGTAAATGCGCGGGACAAGCCAGTACAGGATGCCGAAGGTCATGAAACCGTTCCAACCAAGCGCGCCCACATGCACGTGCGCGATGGTCCAATCGGTGAAGTGTGACAGCGCGTTCACGTTCTTCAGCGAGAGCATCGGACCTTCAAACGTGGCCATGCCGTATGCCGTCACCGCGATGACAAAGAATTTTAACACCGGATCTTCACGCACGCGATCCCAGGCGCCGCGGAGCGTGAGGAGTCCGTTCAGCATACCGCCCCATGACGGAGCGATGAGCATCACCGAAAAGACCGTGCCCAGCGACTGCGCCCAATCGGGAGTCGAGGAGTACAGAAGGTGATGCGGTCCGGCCCAGATGTACAGGAAGATGAGCGCCCAGAAGTGGATGATCGACAACTTGTACGAGTACACCGGACGATTCGCCGCCTTCGGCATGTAGTAGTACATGAGGCCGAGATACGGGGTGGTGAGGAAAAACGCCACGGCGTTATGGCCATACCACCACTGCACAAGCGCGTCCTGCACGCCCGCGTACACGGAATAACTCTTGAAAGGACCGGCCGCGATTTCCATCGAGTTGGTGATGTGCAGCACGGCCACGGTGACAAGCGTCGCGATGAAGAACCAAATGCCGACGTACAGATGCCGCTCGCGGCGCTTCATCATGGTCATCATCATGTTGGCGCCCCACACGACCCAGATCAGCGTGATCATGATGTCGATGGGCCATTCGAGCTCGGCGTATTCCTTGCCGGTGGTGATGCCAAGCACGAGCGTAAGCGCCGCGGCAACGATGATGAGCTGCCATCCCCAGAAGTGGATGTTGGCGAGCTTGTCGCTCCAGTTGCGCGTTTTCAGCAGACGCTGGATCATGTAGTAGTAGCCGAGGAACATGCCGTTGCCGACGAAGGCGAAAATCACCGCATTGGTGTGCAACGGACGCAGGCGGCCGAACGACGTGAACGGTGTGCCGAAGTTCAGGCTCGGAAAGGGTATCTGCAGGGCGATCGTGAGTCCTACCAGGAATCCGACCACACCCCACAGTACCGTGGCCATGAAAAACAGCCGCACAATCCGGTTGTCGTACCGGAATTTTTCGAGTTCCATTACTCCTTGCTCCTGTATTCTGGATTTACCGAAACGTCGGGGGGGGTCTCCTCGTCGGCCGCTGTGACACTGTCATCAAACAGCATGCGCACGGACGGCGTGTACTTGTCCTCGTACTGCCCCGTCTTTACGGACCATATGAAGGCGCCGAGAAACACGAGGGCGACGAGCAGACTGAAACCGATGAGCACGTACATGACTTCCATGGCTCACCGCAGTCCTATGCGGCGCGCGGCGAGGCGCGTCGCGATGGTGGTAAACGCCACGGCGCTGACAGAGCTCAAGGGCATGAGCACGGCCGACACGAGCGGCGAGAGCATGCCGGTCACGGCGAAGCCGAGTCCGACAACGTTGTATGCGAGGGATATCACAAAGCTCGTCTTCACGATGATGACGCTCGCGCGCGCGGCGCGGATGAAGCGGTCGAAGATCGGAAATTGGGTTGCCGACAGGATCGCGTCGCAGGCCGGCGAGAACGTGTTGATGTCTTCCGATACGGAGATGCCGACCTGTGCGGCCTTGAGCGCGCCCGCGTCGTTGAGTCCGTCGCCCACCATCAGCACATGCCGTCCCTCTGCGCGCAGGCGTTCGATCTCGCGCATTTTGTCCTCGGGCGACTGTCCGAACGACATCGGCACGCCGGCGCCGAACATGCCGCGCAACGCACCTTCGTCGCGATTCGAATCGCCTGAAAGCACTGCAAAATTTGTGTGCCGCGCGAGCCGCGCCACGAGTCCTTCGATGCCCTTGCGATAGGCGTTGGCAATCACAAAGGCGCCCTTGTACGCGTCGCCGATCTTCACATGTACCGCGGAACTGCCTTCGATGTGTTCCACCGCGCCCGCGTCGGTCCACTCCGCCGAGCCGATTCGCACGGCTAGTCCGTCGATGTTGCCGCGAACGCCGGCGCCCGGACGCTCCTCGAAATCCTCGACCGAGGCAGTGCCGTCGGTATCGATGGCGGTCGCGAGCTGGCGGCTGAGCGTGTGCGTCGACTGCCGCGCGAGGGTCTTCACGGCGCGCAGTTCGTTCTCGCCGAGTGTATCGCCGAGGTATTCGACAGCCGGTTGCGCGGCGTGTGTGAGTGTGCCCGTCTTGTCGAACACGATGGTGTCGATATGCGCGAGCGCCTCGATGGTCTCGGTGTTCTTGATGTAGAATTGGTTGTTCCCGAAAATCCGCTGCACGGATCCGAAGGCAAAGGGCGAACTGAGCGCGAGTGCGCAGGGGCACGCAACAATGAGCACCGCGGTGAACACCACGGCGGCCATGCCGAGTCCTTCGAACGACCAGTAGATGCCCGCGCCGAATGCGATCACGAGCAGCACGGCGGTAAAGGCCCTGCTGATGCGGTTGACAAACGTCGGGAGCCGCGCCTCGGTTGCCTTTGTAAACACGTCGTCGTTCCAGAGCCGTGTCAGGTAGCTCTGCGAGATTTCCTTGACCACTTCAAGTTCGATGGCCGTGCCCGACTGCCGCCCACCGGCATACACTAGATCCCCCGCGCTTTTGGGCACGAGATCGGCCTCGCCCGTCACGAAGCTGTAATCGATGCGTGCATCGCCGCGCATGAGCACGGCGTCCGCGGGAACAATCTCCTGATTCCGCACGATCATCCTGTCGCCTACCGACAGTTTGGTGAGAGGAATCGTCGATTCCCTGTCGCCGTTCCTCACGGTCACCCACAGCGGAAAATAGGAACGGAAGTCGCGGTCGAAGGACAGTGCATCGTAACTCTTCTTCTGGAATATCCTGCCGATAAGCATGAAGAAGACGAGGCCGGTGAAGGAATCGAGATACCCCGCGCCGGTCTGTGTCAGCACTTCGTAGGCGCTGCGCAGGAACAGGATGACGATGCCCAGCGAAAGCGGCACGTCGATGTTCAGAAAGCGCTGGCGCAAACCCACCCAGGCCGGCACGAAGAACTCGAGACTCGAGTAGAAAAACACCGGCAGCGAGAGAAAAAGATTCACGAGTCCGAAAAACTGCCGGAACGCCGGATCGAGCGTGCCTTCGGATGCGAGATACTCGGGGAAGCTCAGCAGCATGACGTTGCCGAAGGCGAATCCCGCGACGCCGATCTTGTAGTACAGCGCGCGGTTGCCGGTGTGCCTCTTCTTCTCGGCGATGCTCTGCAGATTTATCAGCGGCTCGTAGCCGATGGAAGCGAGCAGCACCACGATTTCGCGCAGTGATATCGCGTCCTTGCGGTACGTGATGGTCACTTCCTTGCGCGGGAAATTGACGCGCGACGAGGCGATGCCGGTGTGTAACGTCGTCAGTCGCTCGAGCAGCCAGATGCACGAGCTGCAGTGCATGCCCGGAATCGCGAAACTGACGACGGCGGTTTCGCCGTCGGCGAACGAGAGCAGTTGCGTGACGATGCTCTCGTCGTCGAGGAATTCAAATCGCCGCGTGTATTGCCTGTCCTTCGGCGTGATGCCCTGCCCCGCCTTGTCCACCGTGTAGTACCCGCAGAGATTTTTTTCCGCGAGCAGGTCGTACACGGTCTTGCAGCCGTTGCAGCAGAAATGTTTCCCGTCGTGTGTGATGTCGAGCGCGTCACACGAATCGCCGCAATGGTAACACGACGCGGCGGCGACATGCTCCGGCGCGTGGCGTTGCGGCAATCCTGTTTCGTACACTGCGCTGACCTTCGGAATACTGCGGATCGATGGGGTACTGTGTGATCAGACGCGGTGCGCGATCGAGTCCTGCAGCTTCGGATCCTGCAGCGGAAGCAGCGAACTCTTGGCAAAGCGCTCGTGGAAGAACCAGAGCACGAAGCCGCCGATGGCCATCATCGTTGTAACGTCCATCCACGAGACGTGCACGCCGTCCTTCGCGTGACTCGGCATCACCAGCCAGTACATGTCGACATAGTGCATGACGAGCAACAGCAGGGCCATGATGCGCAGAACCGAGAGGTTGCGCTTGGCCGCGTAAAACGCGAGTGTGATGAAGGGCACGGCAAAGTGCAGCGCGATGAGCAGGATGCTGACCATGCGCCACGACGAGGCATCCCAGCGGTTCAGATACCAGACGGTCTCCTCGGGAATGTTCGCGTACCAGATGAGGAAGTATTGCGAACCGCCGATATAGGCCCAGAACACGGTGAATGCGAAGAGCAGCCGGCCGAAGTCGTGGAAATGCTCCATGCCGACTGCGTCGGTGAGCACGCCGCGGTCGCGCAGACGCAGGTAGAAGACGATGAGGAAGGCGATGGAGGCGAGGAAGCCGCCCACAAACACGTACACGCCGAAGATGGTCGAGTACCAGTGCGGATCGAGGCTCATCAGCCAGTCGAAGGCGGCGAAGGTGAGTGTGAAGGCGAAAAGGAACAGTCCGCCCGCGCTGATGTTGCGCAGCGAGACGCTGTGCGACGCGGCGCCGGTGCTGTCCTGCGCCTTCGAGTGTTTGTTGAGCAGCCATGCGAGCACCGTCCACACCGCGAAGTACAGCACGGCCCGGCCGATGAAAAATCCGGTATTGAGATATCCCGCCTTGCCCTGCAACGCCGCGTTCTGCGCGACGGCGTCGGCATGTGACCAGTGGAAAAGACTGTGTATGCCGCCGATCATCGGCAGGAAAAACACAAACAGCAGCGGCAGTGTCATTGCAAGCGCCTCCGAGCCCCTGCGCACAACAACGCTCCAGACCGCGCCCGTGGCGTGCTGCAGCATCGTGAAGAAGAGCCCTCCGAGCGCGAGTGTCACCCAGTACACAAAGGCGACCTGATAGGAGAGGAAGAAGCGGCTGGAATCGACGAAGGCGCCGACGGCGCTGAGCGCCGCGCCGGCAATGCCGACACCAAGCGCGATCATGCCGAAACGGCCTTTGTCCTTGAGCATGTAGGAAGCGTCCATGGTGCGTCTCTTACTTCGCTGCGGTAGTCTGTGGTGCGGGCGCGAGGCCTTTCAGGGAATCGGGTAGCTGCGCCTTCTGCAGTTCGCGCACATGCCCGACGATGCACCAGCGGTCACGTACGGGAATCTGCGCCTTGTAGGAAGGCATGTTGCGAATGCCGTTGGAAATGACTTCGTAGATGTACCCGTCCTTCGCCTGCAGAATGCGCGGATCAAAATACGAGGTCGGAGGAATCGGGTACTTGAACTCGCGGATCTTCCCGCGGCCGTTGCCGCGTTCACCATGGCACGGCGTGCAGTAAATCGCATACCGCTGCCTGCCGCGCTCGAGATCCTCGGCGGTCCACTGCACGGGCGAGTCCACGTACAGCCCCTCGCCGGTCTTGCCGGCAAAATAGGCCGCGTCTTCGCGGAGCTGACCGCGCGCGACGGTGTGTTCCACCTGTTCACGCATCGATGCGCCGTCGGCAAACCAGCGGCTTTCACGCTGCGGCTTGAGCTTGTCCTGTGTGTCCATGTTCGGATTCAGATGCACGGGCGGATCTTCCGAGCGCGCGCCGCGGCAGCCGTTCATCAGGGCGGCACCCGCCACGAGCAGCACCGCGAGCAGAGTGTACAGACGTGCTGTCATGACTGCACCTCCCGCACGAGTTCGACGTGTGACGCGCCGATGGACTTGAGGAAAGCGACAGTCTCGGTCTCGCTGAAACGCGGATCGACCGATTCGATGCTCACCATAAACGCGTTGTCGGTGACGCGCGCAAACTCCTCCGAGAAAAAGAGCGGATGATGCAGGCGCGGCAGCTTGTTGAGCCGGAACATGCCGAACACCGCGCCGAAGGTGCCGAAGAGCACAAACAGCGCGAAGGTGACGATGACATAGGCCTGCCACGAGAAATGCGCCTTGCCGCTGATCACGATGGGATACGCGTCGGTGGTGACCCAGGTCTGCAGCGAGAAACCCACCGCGGCGCCGAGCAGCGCCATGCCGCCGACGATGAATCCGACGGGAGAGCGCTTCAAGCCCATCGCGGCGTCCATGCCGTGAATCGGAAACGGCGAGTGGCAATCGAAACGGCTGTAGCCGGCCTGGCGGACTTTCTCCGCCGCGTGGAGGAGATCTCCGGCGGAGTGGAATTCGGCGAGAACAGCGAGCGCGCTCATGCGGCACCTCCGCCGTGCGGGTGGTGATGCGGATCGGCCTCGGGAAGCACGGCCTTCACTTCAGTCATCGAAATCATCGGAAGGAAACGAAGGAAAAGAAGGAACAGTGTGAAGAACAGTCCGAAGCTCCCCACGAAAGTCATCATGTCCCATATGGTCGGCGAGAAGTAATCCCACGACGAAGGCAGGAAATCGCGCGACAGCGAGGAGACGGTGATCACAAAACGCTCGAACCACATGCCGATGTTGACAAAAATCGACAGGACGAACATCCACGGGATGCTGGTGCGGACCTTCTTGAACCAGAACAACTGCGGCGTGATCACGTTGCAGAGGAACATGATCCAGTATGCCCACGCGTAATTGCCGAAGGCGCGGTTCACGAAGGTAAAGGCCTCGTAGAGATTCCCGCTGTACCAGGCGATAAAAAATTCCATGATGTACGCGTACCCCACCATGCTGCCGGTCACGAGCATGATCTTGTTCATCTTTTCGAGATGCCCGATGGTGATCAGGTTCTCGAGATGGAAGATCTTGCGCGCGATGAGCGCGAGTGTCATCACCATGCCGAAGCCCGAGAAAATGGCGCCCGCGACAAAGTAGGGCGGGAAGATGGTGGTGTGCCATCCGGGGATGAGACTGGTGGCGAAGTCGGTGGATACGATCGAGTGCACGGAAAGCACAAGCGGCGTCGCGAGACCTGCCAGCATCAGATACGCCACCTCGTAATGACGCCACTGCCTGTTGCCTCCACGCCATCCCAGGGACAGCAGACCGAAGACGATCTTGCGGATGCGCGTCTTTGCGCGGTCACGCAGCGT
The DNA here is from genome assembly GCA_016218045.1 of Ignavibacteriota bacterium. NCBI lineage: Bacteria > Pseudomonadati > Ignavibacteriota > Ignavibacteriota bacterium. The sequence goes on along the minus strand of JACRFB010000045.1, from coordinate 141,533 downwards.
TGCGAGGTCGGGGACGAGTCCGACGTACCAGAACAGCGCGGATACGGTGAAGTAGGTGCCCACGGCGAAGAAGTCCCACAGCAGCGGGCTGCGGAAATTCGGCCACATCGACATCTGGTTCGGGACGGGGAAGAACCAGTACAGAATCCAGATACGACCGACGTGTATGCCGGGGAACATCAGCGCGCAGATAACCGCCACGATGGTCATCGCCTCGGCGAAGCGGTTGATCGCCGTGCGCCACCGCTGACGGAGCAGGAAGAGGATGGCCGAGATCAACGTGCCCGCGTGTCCGATACCGACCCAGAACACGAAGTTCACGATGTCCCATCCCCAGCCCACGGGATTGTTCAAACCCCAGATACCGGTGCCGTTGTACACCAGCCAGCCGATGGTGCCGATCAGCATCAACAGAACCGACACTGCGAGCGAGAAGGCGATCTTCCAGCCGGCGGGGGTGGGCCGTTCGACGATGCTGCTGACTTTTTCCGTGATGCCGCGGAAATCGAGACCTCCCGTCACGAGGGCCTCGCCCGCAAGCGCGCCCGCGCCGGCATCGGGCGGGCTGTAGTGTTGCTGATTCTTGGTACTCACGTGCTCTGCACCAACTGTTGTATTGGATATTCTTCTTCGATGTCTTCGATCAGGAACGATGGATACGTGCGGACCGCCGTCAGGCCTTGCCGGATGCGAGATCCGGATTCGGGTTGCGCAGCTTCGCGAGATATGTTGTACGCGGACGCACGTTCAGCTCGCCAAGCAGCGCATAGTCGCGGTCGAGTTTTTTCGCCGCGCTGATGCGGCTCTTCTCGTCACGCGTGTCGCCGAACACGATGGCGCGGGTCGGACAGGCCGATTCACACGCGGCAACAATGTCGCCGTCGGCAAGGGCCCGGCCGTCGCGTTTGGCTGCAATCTTACCCGTCGCGATGCGCTGCACGCAATAGGTGCACTTCTCCATCACACCGCGGAAACGGACGGTCACCTCGGGATTGCGCGCCATCTGCACCGTCTCGGGAGCTTCTTTCGAGTAGTTGAAGAAGTTGAAACGGCGGGCCTTGTACGGGCAGTTGTTACTGCAATAGCGCGTGCCGACGCAGCGGTTGTAGGTCATCACGTTCAGGCCTTCCTCGTCGTGCGAGGTTGCCGCGACGGGACACACCTGCTCGCAGGGCGCCATCTCGCACTGCACGCAACCGAGCGGCTGCACGAGCACTTCCGGCTGTTCCACGCTGCCCGCGTAATAGCGGTCGATGCGGATCCAGTGCATCTCACGTCCGTTCAGCACCTGCTCCTTGCCCACGATCGGAATATTGTTCTCGCTCTGGCATGCGATAGTACATGCGCCGCAGCCCGTGCAGGCGTTGAGATCGATGCTCATGCCCCACTGGAAACCGTCATTGTACGTGTGCTCGTCCCAGGTTGAACGCAGCGCGGGGTGCTCGACGCGCTCCTTTGCAAAGTTCGGCTCGTGCTGATACTCCTCGAGTGTCGCTTCGCGGACGATCATCGGCAGGCGTTCCTGTATGCCGCGCCGCGCAAGATCCTCGGTGTCGAGTCCGTGGTGATCCTGCACGCAGGCCACACGATGTGTTCCGCGGATCTTCTGCATCGTGACGCCCGACACGATGTACGGGCTGGCGGACGAGCGCAAGCGGTAGCCGTTGTCGCCCACACCGTCGCCGATGCGGCCGCAGTTCTTCCGACCGTAACCGAGATTGACGGTGACGGTGAAGTCGGCCTGGCCCGGCATGATCCACACGGGCAGTCCAATGTTGCCTGCCGCGGAGGTCAGCCGGATAAAGTCCTCGTTCCGCACACCGAGCGCCGCGGCGGTGGCTTCACTCATGATCGCCGCATTGTCCCACGTGATCTTGGTGACCGGATCGGGAAATTCCTGCAGCCAGCCGTTGTTCGCGAAACGTCCGTCGTACACCGCGGGCGATGCCTGCAGTGACACTTCCAGCGCGGTGGCGGATACGGCCGCGGGTTTGACGGAGGCCGATGTATGGAACGCGGCGGCGCGGGCCATGTCCACCGACATCGACGGCAGAGCATCCGACTCGAAACGTCCGTCGTGCAGGACACGTGTGAACGCGGCATCAAAACCGGCTGCGGGCAGCAGCGCTTTCCACGTCTGCACCACCGCATCGTATCCCTTGATCTGCGCGCCCCCCGAGACGAGCGCGGCCATTTCGGTCAGGCTCATGCCCGTGTACAGCGGGGCGATCAGCGGCTGCACAACGCCGTGCGAGCCGTGGAGCGTGCTCACGTCGCCCCAGCTTTCGAGGTAGTGATGCAGCGGCACATGCCATGTTGCGGCGGCCGCGGTTTCGTCGAATGACTGCCCGGCATGGATAATCGTTCCGACCTTGGCGAGCGCTTCCCCGAACGCGAGATCAGCCGGGGCGGAATACACGGGGTTGGTGTCGAGCATTACCAGGATCTGCACCTTGCCTGCGTTCATGAGCGTGACAAGCCATTCGAACGCGGCGGTGTCGGTGCTCTCGGCATGCCGGGGCAGCAGATATTTAACGGTTGTCCCCACGTTCCCCAGGGCCGCGTTGAGTGCTGCGGCAAGTGCATGCACAGCCGGCGGCTGGCGGCGTCCCGCGGCTATCACGCAACGGCCGCGATGCGCAAGCAGATCCTTCGCGACGGCCGCAATCCAGCGCGTGTCGAACTGGCCGGCCCCGACGGCGGGTCCGCCGATCGTGGGCAAAGTCAGGCCCTGCCGGCGCAACTCTTCCGCAATGGCGGTTGCGCAGGCGTTGATGAGTCCCGAACGGACCGGGAGCCGGTGATCGGCCATGGATGCGGTGGTCGACAGCGTGCCCTCGACGAGGTACAAGCGGTTCATCGTGTCGTTCGTCGAACGAATGCGGCGCCGCGAGGCGAAGCCCTGCGCGTTGGTGATGGCGTTGCTCTCTGTGCCGAAAAGATCGGCATCCAGCGACAGGACGACATCGGCGTTGGTAAAATCATACACGGGAATCGCGCGCTGTCCCGTGGCCGCGGCACAGCCCTGCACAATGGTGTCGTCGTTCACGGCATCATACGTCACCCACTGCGCCTTCGGGAAGCGTGCGCGGAATTCGCCCGCCAGACGCGCAAGTGTCGGCGACGCGAACGATCCCGACAGCACTGCGAGTCCCTCTCCCTGCGTCTGCACAAACCCGGCGTGTTTGACCTGCCAGTCGCCCACAAACGCCGCAAGTTCGGCCTCCGCACCTGCGTTGCGCACGACCTGCGAACGGTCGGGATCATAGAGGTCCAAAATCGATGCGCTGGTCCACACGTTCACGGCGCCCGCGGTGGACGGATCGAGCGGATTTCCCTCGATGTGTGTCGGACGGCCTTCATGGCTCGTCACGAGCAGGGGGATGTTCTCGAGACCAAACGGCATCGTCGTAGCGTACCGCTGTGGTATGCCGAGCACGAGGTCTTCCGGCTTCGACACGTACGGAACGATCCGGTCCTCGGGCCTCCTGCAGCCGGCCAGGCCGGCTAGCGCCGCTGAGGCGCCCATCAGGCTCAGGAAGGTACGGCGATCCATTCCCGAAGGCAGACCCTCGGGCGGATTCTCGAGATTATGTGTCGCATCGTGCGCTCTTCCGCGCAATTCATCAATGCTCTTCCAGGTGGATTTCATATTCTTCACTGTGGTCTCGTGACGCGGGACTCTAATCGACCGTTATCGATGGCAACCGGAACAGGACACGGGCGGACGGAGGCCCAGATCCTTCTTGATCTTCGCGGCGAGCTCCCGCTGATTCGCCGGCGGCGTCCATCCCATGGCAGTGATGGCCGATGCCGGGCGCAGGTGCATGTCGGGATCGCGGTGGCATTCGAGACACCACCCCATGCTCAGGGGCTGCGTCAGCTCCACCACATCCATCCCCGACACGAGGCCGTGGCAGCTCTCGCATCCGACTCCCGCACGCAGGTGCATGCTGTGGTCGAAGTAGGCGTAGTCGGGCACCTTGTGCACCCGTATCCATTCGATCGGCGTCCGTGTCTCCCAACTTTGTTTCACGAGCGCAAGCTTGGGGCTCGTCGGCAAAACAATCTGGTGACAGTTCATGCAGGTTTGCGTGGGCGGTACCATCGCGACAGCCGCCTTCTCCACACCGGTGTGACAGTACCGGCAATCGAGGCCGAGCTGCCCGACATGGAGCTTGTGACTGTACGGCACCGGCTGTACGGGGGCGTAGCCCACGTCGGTGTACCAGGGTGACCAGTAGTACCAGACGAACGCTATCGCCAGGACGAGACCGAAGGTCAGTCCAAGCAGCACATAGCGTGGGGCCTTATTCGCCCACGCGGGGAATAATTGCGCCAAGGTTTATCCTCTTTTACGTGAAGGGCTAGCGATGAACCGCTATGGAAGGAACAGGGTGGAGAACTGTATATGAAGAAGTAGTACGGGGAATGGGTGCATCAGAGTGGGCGCAATCTACGGAATTGGATGTATGAGCGCAACAAGGAATTTGGAAAAATCAAGGCGAAAAACATAGGATAATAAAACCCTATTATCCTTTTCTCTCTCGTTTCACGAATTCACGAATCGCCGCGTGGCACTCAGCGGGAAACACTCAACACGAGGTCGTTGTCGAAAAATCCCTTCAATTCCGGATGCTGGCGGCCGCCTGTGTCGGACTTGACCTGCGCGCCGACGTAGTCCGCCAGCTCGTCCACGGTCACCTTCGTGTCGGCATTTGCGTCGGCTGCGCCGCGGAGGCCTTTCACGAGATAATACGTGAAGACTCCGTGCCCGTCCCACCGCGGTCCTTCCTGCGACTGTTCCGCCGCGCGTGACGCCGAGAAGAATGCCGTGCCGTCCTTTTTTGAAACGAGTTCCGTGAGAAGGCGCGACGACAGGACGGTGGTGGCGCCTCGCAGACGCACGCCTGTCAGCCCGAGTCCGCCACCATGACATGCATCGATGAAAAAGACGATTTTCCCCGCCTTCACCCGCTGTGTGAGCAGCGCGGTGATTTCGGCCTGATCCACCGCCGTGCTCTGCGGCCGCGCAAGATCGGCGTCGCTGCTGAGAAAGTAGGTCGCATTCTGTGAGGGCGATGTGATGCCATGTCCCGCAAAATAGATGTAGACGAGATCACCGGATTCGCTGGTGGAGAGAAAGTCCCTGAACGCGTCGAGAATGTTCTCGCGCGACGCATCCTCGTCGATCAGCACGCGCAGTTGTGCGGGCGGTATTCCGGCCCCGTTTTTATCCGCCAAGAATGCGGCCATCGCGCGCGCGTCGTCGTCCGCGTACTGCAGGGGCCGTATGCCTGCGGACGCGTAGCGCGACACACCCACGACGAGCCCGAATATACGCGGCTTGCGGAAGGACTCTTCTGGCACGGCCGAGGATGCCGCATCCTCCTTGTCGCGCGTCCGCGGCGCGGCGGCGGTGGTGCGCAGGAGCGCGGATGCCGTTGCCAGCGCGGCCCGCGATCCCTGCGTCGCGTCGGCATACCGGAGATCCAGGCCGTCGGGCGAATCGGTGAGGCGGATCATGCCACCGCCCAGCTTCTCGCCCGGAGGCAACGGGAGTGGCGCGGTGCTCGCGTAAGCACGCAACATCTCCGCGCCGTACGGCGCCGTGATGGTGAATTCGAAACCGTCGATCTCCTGCCCTTTTCCGAGTTCGAGATCGGTCCCTCCCGCAACGTGTCCGCGCGGATCGGACCCGTCGTTCGGAAAAATGAGGAAGAGTCCGCCCGACGCGTCCTGATACACCACGTGCAGATAACATGCCGCACTCGCGCGCGCCTGTATCAGCAGACGCTCGCCATCGACGTAGGGAATGCCGCTGCCCTTGTCGGCCCGTATCGAAACCTCGAGGCCGCGCTGCGCATACACGGGCGCGACAATCGCCAGAAGAAAACACACTACAAGCGCGGTATACACTCGGCCTGGAAGGGGTCTCGTGCGGAGAAATTCCGGGGAAGCTTCCGCGGCCCGCGGATGCGGGAGTGCGCGGATCCGCGTCTCGGTCGAAGTCACGTGTCGCATATCCGGTCTGCGCATCAGAATGGCTGGAGAAAAAGTCCGAGTACGGGACCGATGATCGTTTTTGTCTCGCCGCCGTGTTCACCGCGCAGTCCAAGCACGAGACCAAGGCGTGTTTCCGGTACGAGGTAGCCGACGCCCGTGTCGAGGAAGTACATCAGTTCCGATTTTTTTGTGTCGACAATCACGACGTTGAACGAATTGTACACTGCCCCGACGCTGAGATACGAGTAGAAGCTCCTGTCGTCGCGGAATTGTACGGAGGTCTGCAGGCCGCCGCCGAAACCGCTGCTCGTGAACTTCTCGTCGAGTGTGACCCTCTCCTGATTGATGAACACGGTGGCGTCACGCATCAGGTACGTGAGGAACTTGGCGTTGGCGAAGACGGCGACATCCGACGAGAGGTAATACTGCAGGACGACGTTGATGTCGTCGCGTTTCAACTCGCGGTTCATGTTGAAACCGACCTGATTATAACCGGGGTTGCGCGTCTCGGCTGCAAAATGGAGGAGCGACGTACTGTAGGATACAGTCGTGGCGACCTTGCCGATACGAAGCGTGAGATAGGGGCCCGTCATGAACGCGGCCGAATAGTCGGTCTGTGTCGCGCCTTCGATGCGGTCGATTTTTAAATCCCAGTTCGCGTACCAGGATTTGACTCCCGCATAGAGGCGTGTTTGCGCGGTGGCCGGACCTGCGACACACAAGGTCAGCAGAAGGAGGCCTGCGCCGATCGCGCGGAGCGTGCGTGTCATGGGGCCTCCTAGTCGATGATGGTCAGGGTAGTTTCCTGACCCCGCGTGATCGTGATGTTCTTGAACTCGACGTAGATGCGGTCGATTGTGTTCTCGGCAAGGAAATCGAACGTGCCGACGGGCATGTAATACGTCACGCTTTCGCCGGACGGGATAGTGGTTCCCGAGCCGAGATAGTCCTTGCTCCAGTCGATGGTTCCGTTTACGCGGAAGCGCAGAACCTGGAAATCGTCCGACGACTCGTTCACCACGGTGACGAGTCCCGCGACGGGTGCGTCCGGGTATTCGGGATTTGCCTCACAGCCGGCCGCAAAAAGTGCGGTGGCGGCGAGCAGACAAGCGAGAATTTTCATGGTCGTGTCCTGTGTGCCTGTGTCAGGGAGGCGGGATGAAGAGGTCGCGGTCGTCCTTGCCGTCGCGGCTTTTCGCGTCCTTCTTCTCGTTTTTCTGCTGTTCCTTCAATCGTTCGTTCTCCTGCTTGAGCCGCTCGAGTTCCTGTCGCAGCGCATCGGGCGCCTCCTCGCCGCCGCCGGGCACACCGCGCGACTGTGTCACGCCCGCTTTGGCCGCGCGCTCGGGGGAGAGAAAGATGAATTCGCCCTCGTCGTTCGAGAGATTTTTAAATTGCGGCGTCTGCCTGTTGCCCGAAAGTTTAGGCACGCGTGTCTTGATGTACAGCGCGATTTCGCCGGACGTGATAACGCCGTCGGCGTCGGTGTCGGCAGAGCCCGACTCGAGGCCCTCGAGAAGTTTGTAGGTAAACGCGCTGTGACCCCACTCGTCGTTTTCCATCACGGGCTCGCCGCGTCCGCCCGCGGTGAGTATCTGCCTGCTCTTCATCGACGCCAGCTTGCTCACGTACACGCGGGTTTCCTCGGCCATGCCGCGTTCTGAAGCGGCGGCGAGTCCGCTGTAACACGCATCGACGACAAAAAAGACGTGTTTTGCGGGGATGAGCGTGCAGATTTCGCGGATCTGTGTCATTGGCAGCAGTGTGGCAAAGTACTCGCCCTTCGAGGTCGAACCCTCGTGTGGCACGAGGTAGCCGAGGTTGCCGCCGTCAGGCAGATCCACCGTCTCGCCGTGACCCGCAAAAAAGACGATCACCCCGTCGTTCTTTTTTGTCTTCTGCGGCAGCACGCCGCCCAGCGTCGTGCGGATGTTGACGAGTGTTGCATCCTCGTTGAGCAGTTCCAGTATGTGATCGGCCCTGAAACCGTATTTACGGATGAGAAGATCCTTTACTGCCCGGGCGTCATTCACCGCGTAGTTGAGATCGTCCCAGTGTTTGTAGTCGTTGATGCCGATGACCACCGCCCAGAGATTGTCGTAGGCCTTCCCGGTGAAAACCTCCTTCTTCGGAGCCGTCGTCACCTTCACGCCGCGCTGCTTCGATTTGGATTGCGCGGGCACGCCGCGGGTAAGCGGAACCGCCGCAAGCAGGGCGCAGACGCAGCATATCGTTGCGATCGTCCTCATAGTGGAAACGGCCGTGGTCGAGTGAGTGATGAAGTTTCCGGAAATCTAGCGCCTGCGCAACAGACATTCAACTCCCACGGTGATGATTCTGCTGCGACGACTTTTCTGCCGTGGAAGCCCATAAATGCGGCGGGCGCTCCGCAATCAGCGGAGCGCCCGGCACAATCCTGCAAAGTGCAGGTTACTGGATCTTCACAAGACGCTGTGTCTTCACGACGACGCCGCTGCGAAGCACGTAGCTGTACATGCCCGGCGCAAGCGCGGAGGCGTCGAAATGCCGCGTGTGGCGCCCGGCCTCGAGCCGCGCGTCGACCACGATACCGACCGTCCTGCCCGCCGCGTCGTAGACGGTGAGTGTCGTCTGCGCCGCCTCGGGGATGTCGAAGATGATCTCGGTGGAGCTCGACACCGGATTCGGGTAATGCCCGAGCGCAAGCGCGCGCACGCCGGATTCCAGGCGCTGCACAGGCAGAGGTCCGCGGCGCCGTACCGGACTGTAGGTCGAGTTCTTCGCGAGATAGGTCAGCACCACCTGCAGTTCAGTGAAATCGTTGTAGCCCTGTATGTTGCCGAGTGTGTCGATGCCGGACTGCTGCACGATGGCGTTGAAGATGGCGAGCACAAATTCGTTGGTGGTGACGGTGTATCTTTTGGTGGGATCGAGCGGCTGCCCGCCTACGAGCACCTTGCCCGGGAGCAGGCGTTGATACGGCGGCGCCGCGGGATTGTACTCGTATTCCATGCCGGATGTCTGTACCAGAAATTCGTCGCTGAGTTCGATCTGCGAGAGCCCGAACTCGAGGCCCACAAGCATGGCCGCGCCTGAGATGTCGAAGGAGACCACGCGGAACCCGACGTAGGTCACTGGATTGAATCCGTAGCCGATCATGCGGAAGACGTCGTTCGGCGTGACGGGACCTTTGTACAGCGGCTGCGCCGTGGCGCCGCAGGCCGTGATGGCGATGTAGGTTTTGGTGAAATCACGGAACGCGTCGGTGATGAGATTTGCGACGGGCGTATCGTGGAAACCGGTTTTGGTCGGATCCGACGGCAGTTCCTCGAGCGTCTCGGTGACCGTTGTTGCGGTCGATGTGAAGAGCGGATATCCGAAGGTGGTTTCAAGTTCTGTCGCGAGGAAGTCGACGATGGTCCGTGTGGTGGGTTCCTCGGGGACGCGCGCGTCGAGCGGCACGAGCTGCCAGTCGAAGCCCGACAGGGCCGTGCCTGAAAACACCAGCGACGCCCGTCCGATGTGCTGGTAGAACGCGCCTGCCTGCACTATCGGCACACGTGCGTTCGTCGCCGTGTTGGTGACGTACAGCGGGGCCGTCTCGGCGTAATGGTCGTGCGCCCCGATGATCAAATCGATGCCCGGGAATGTCTCCGCCACGAGCATGTCGCCGTTGCGGCCGAGATGTGAGAGAAGGATCACCGCCTCGCAGCCGTCGGCTTTCAGCGCCTGCACCTCGGCAAGGATGATGCGCGCCAGAGCCGTATCCGCTTCGAGATACACTTCGGGCAGCGGATTGGAGATGAAGTTCGCCTCGGGTGTGACAAGCCCGAACACCCCGATTTTGTGGCCCTTCGAGAGCAGCGTCGTGTGCGGGAGCACGTGCGTGGCGAGCCGCGCGACGGAGGCGTCGAGCACCGACATGTTTGCGCACAGTATAGGGAACGGCACCTGCGCCGTGTCGAGTATGGACAGTAGAATGCCGCTGCCCAGATCGAACTCGTGATTGCCGAGCGACATCACGTCGAGATTCGCCTCCGACAGCAGTTCCAGTTCGATGAGGGAGAAATAGCCGTTGAAGAAGAGATCGCCGATCGACATGTCGCCGGCATGCATGAACAGCGTCTGCGGATCCGACATTTTCTGCGCGCCGACGTACGAGACCGCACGCGCGATACCACCCATGGTCTGCGACATGTCGGTCGCGCGCGGACCCGAGGGCAGCAGGTTCGCGTGTGTGTCATTGATGTGCAGGATGACAACCGTGTCGCGCTGCTGCGCGAGCATGCTTCCGGCGAGCACACAGAGGAAGGCGCACGCGATAAGGGCGCTGTGGATGTGTTTCATGACTCCTCCAAAATGGGAATGCGGGAAAATGATAATGATGTCGGAAATAACAAAATCCTGTCGGCATCATCGATCGTATCTCCCGCAAATGTCGCGCGCGCCGGGGCGCGCGGTGTCACGGAAATGTCAAATGCGCGCGCGCCGTGCTTCGACGACGCACGTAACGCGCACGCACATCTGCGCTGCGCGGCCGCATGGTGAAGGCCGCGCAGCAGGCGGCGCTCAGCGCCGCCGCTGTATCAGCCGTTCACCCAGTACGGCAGTGAAAACGAGAAGGTGCTGCCTTCACCCGGCCGGCTTTCGACCCAGATGCGTCCGTGATTCATCTCGACGAGTTCCTTGCACAGGATGAGGCCGAGTCCGCTCCCCTGCTCATCGGCCGTGCCCGGCGTGCTGTGGTTCACGCCGATACGGAACAGGCGGTCGACGGCCTCGGGACTGATGCCGACGCCGTTGTCGCTCACCGATACAACAAGCGTGTCGCCGTTCTGCGCGGCGTCGACCGTGATCACCCCGTCGCGCCGATTGAATTTCACCGCGTTCGTCAGAAGGTTCTGCACCACCGAACGGATCATGCGTTGATCGGCCCGCGCGTACGAGTGCCCGTTCAGGTGCACGCGAATGTCGATGTTCTTGCGCAGCGCGCTCTCGCGCAACAGATCGATCACATCGTCGACCAGTTCGTGCATGTCGATTTTGATGGGCTGATATTCCATTCGCCCGGCCTGCAGCCGCGACCACTCGAGCAGATTTTCGAGCAGGGCGTGCACACGGTGCGTCAGCGAGTACATGCTCCCGGCGATCGTCTTGATCGTCTCGGGCCCGAACGATTCGGAATCGCCCGCAAGCATCTCGGCATACCCGTGCAACGTGCTGAGCGGACTGCGCAAATCGTGCGATATGATCGAGAAGAACTTGTCCTTGCTCGCGTTGAGCTGCTGCAGTTCCTCGGTGTAGCGGCGTTTCTGTTCCTCGGTGCGGAGGCGTTCGGTGATGTCGGCGGCCAGCACCATCTCGGCGCGCCGGCCCGCAAACATGAGCGGGTGCGCCGTGATCTCCACGAGTATCTCGCTGCCGTCCTTCTTATGGTGTCGCCAGACGCCCGCGTGCTCGATGTCGTCGCCCTTCCGCTGTATCGAGTCGAGCAGGCGAGGCACGTCCTCGTGCGGGCGGATGTCGCGGATTGTCATGTCCAAAAACTCCTCGCGCGAGTAGCCGTAATGCCCGACGGCCGCTTCGTTGACCGCGAGGAACGCGTGTGTCTCGGTGTCGAATACCCACATCGGGAAGGGATTGTTTTCGAACAGAAGACGGTAGCGCGTTTCCGAATCCTGCAGCGCGCGCTCGGCGTCCTTGCGCCTGCTGATGTCGACCATCGTGCCCAGAATGGACCCGTCGTCGAGCAGGCGCGTGCTGAGCAGCGCCCATACCTCCGCTCCATCCGTGCGGCGCAAACGCACCTCGTGCGAGGTCAGCATACCCGTGCGGCGCAGTTCCTCCACAAAATGTTCGCGCGATTTTGGGTTGTGATAAAAACGCACGCTGTTCACGCCGACCAGATCCTCCCGCGCCGCGGCGCCGAGAATCCGCGCGAAGGCGTCGTTGCAATCGGTGATCGTGCCCTCGATCGTCGTGCGGTACACACCCGTCACCGCGTTCTCGAACAGCGAACGATACCGCTCCTCGCTGCGGCGCAGCGCTTCGGCGGACCGGTTCCGCTCCTCCTCGACGCCGATCGCCGTCGCAACGACCGCGAGCAGACGGAAATCGCTTTCGCTCGGCGAGGCATCACCGGCGTACAGCACACACAGGGATCCCACGACCGCGCCGCCGAAGGACACCGTCGCACCGAGATATGTTTCGAACCCGTATTCGCGGACGATAGGATCGGTCTCGCGATACGCGGACGACTGAAGCGCGCGGAACAGCCGCACCGTGGTGGTGCCCTCGCCGATCAGATCGTAACACACATGTCCACGCGCCTGATCGACCGTACCCGCGCCCTCCGGCGCGCGCCACATGCCCACGCTGCGCAGCACATCCCCTTCGAGCCGGTTGTAGAAGGCACAGTCGCCGCCGAGCAGTTCTCCGCTCAGCGCGACAAGCCGGTCGATGTTGTGCACGGATTCGGAACCGAACGCGAGCATACACTCGTTCAGCCGCGTCAGCCGCGTGGTTTCCGCGCGGCGCACCGTGATGTCTTCGGCGATTCCCACAAGCGCCGCCGGCGCCCCGTTGTCGTCGAGCACGACACTTGTCGACAACTCGATCGGGAAGGTCTGGCCGTTCTTGCGCACATTGAGAATCTCACCATGCCAGCCGCCGTGCAACGTCTTCTCGAGGATATCCGGAATTGCGTCCTCGTTCGCAGGTCGCAGATCTCGGATACACGTCCCTTTCAATTCGTCGAAGCCGTAGCCGTATGTCTCCAGGAAGGCCGTGTTCACAAAAAGTATTCTGTCGTCGAGATCCGTGATGCTGACACATTCGCTGACGCTCTGCATCGCGTGCGCAAGAAGCCGGATGTGTTGTTCGGCGCGTTTCTTCTCGGTCAGATCCATCAGCGACACGATGCTCTGGCGGCCGCCGGGGAGTATCGACACGTATGCGATGGCCGAGCGGATGTCGCCCGCGGGCGTGAGAAAACGGAATTCGCAACTCGTCGGGGTTCTGGACGGTTCGACGCGGCGCAGCCGGTGATGATCGAGCACACGCGCGACATCCTCGGGATGCACAAACTCCGTGAGACTGAGCCGTCCTTCGATATTCGCGCGATTGTATCCTGTCAGTCGCTCGAACTCGCCGTTGACCATGGCGATGGTCGTGTCCTCATTCATGACGACGGTGGGCGTCCCCGTGGTCTCGTACAAATTGCGGAACGAACGCTCATTCTCGCTGGCCGCGTTCAGCATCGCGCGGTATTCCGCTATTTCGCGGGCGAATTCCTCGCGCGCACCCTCAAGTTCCTGGCTCAGGTGATGAACACGCGTGCGGAGATCGGTGCTCTCGTCCCGCATCTTCCTGCTCTGCAGGTACAGCAGTACCCACACGATGGCCAGTGCGATGAAGGTATAGAAAACGACGTGGAAAAACGGAGTCGAGAACAATTGACGGAACCCTCCCGGCGCCGTCATCGAATATGCGGCACCGACGGTGCGGATCTGCGCCGCCCCGACGAGTATCCCTTCGGCCGCGCCATCCCCGGCAGACGGATTCGAGAGGATGGCGTCGAGCTGAACGAGTCCGTATCCGAAAATCAGGAGAAAACACGCGAACATGCCGGTCCGCAGGAGTGTTTTCCACTGCAGGATTTTCTTTCTCACACTTTTTGCGCCTGTCTTCACACCAGATTCGTCCATAACATCTTCCGGTCTTCGTGCTCGGTTGTTCCATTCCGGGATTCGGTGGAACACTGCTGCTTCCGACGCTTCAATTCATATGCCGTTTGCAAATAGTGCAGGATTCGGCCTGAAATGAAGGAAGAAGTCGAAGAGGATTGCAAAATACGCAAAACGACTCCGACTTCTTTGAAAACAAGACCTTGGAGTATCCCCTCCCGAGACGATCCTCTGAAAATGTAAAAATTTTACAGTTTGTACCCGATTCTCCGGAGAAAACCGAGTCGATCGGCGATGTCGCTCTCGCTTTCGATGCCGTTCGGTGAATTACCGTCAACCACCCCGAGAATGCCTCGCCCCTGTTCGGTCTGCGCAACAATCACCTGGGTGGGATTTGCGGTGGCACAGAAAATCCGCGCCACCTCGGGCACGTTTTTTACGGCATTAAGAATGTTGATCGGGAAGCCATTGTCGAGGAAGATCAGGAAGCTGTGCCCGGCGCCGATACGCAGGGCATTTTCCTGCGCGAGTGCAACGAGGGCGTCGTCGTTGCCGACCCAGCGCACCAGCGAGGGGCCCGATGCCTCGCAGAAGGCGATGCCGAATCGTATGGCGGGATTCGATTGCACGATCACCTCGTACAGATCCTCGACGGTCTTGATAAAATGCGACTGGCCGAGTATCACGTTCACGTGCTCGGGCTTTTCGAGTGGGACGATGAACAGTTCCATGGCGGTGTCCTTGATCAGGAATGACTGGAATGGTCCGCGTGCCGGTCACTGTGCAAGCAGCGACAGGACCAGGGCGCGCGCGCGTTCATGTTTGGGGTAGACGACCTCGCGATACCCGGTGCAGGAGGCGGGCGCGTTGAGCGCGGCAATCGCGGCGTCACGATTCGGGAAACGGCCGGCGAGATAGGCGCCGATCACCTCGGCCTCGTACCAGTCGCGGAAGGACTTCTCGCGCGCATGCCAGCGCGGTAGCAGACGGCGCAGGAATCGAAGATGTTTCATTCCGTGCAGCATCCAGTCGCGGGTCCGCATGTCCCACTCGAGCCGGTACCCGAGGATGTCGAAATGCGGCCTGTTGATGTGTACGTAGCGAATGCGATCGCCGCGGGCGGGATCGATGTCGTAGCGCGCGCGGTCGGAGGCACGTTTCTCGTCGCTCGTCAGAAGATGCGCCACCCACACTTCGTCCTTTATTGCCATCACTTTCGCGAGGTTCCAGATCACGGCGCGTGTTGCGTCGGGATCAGCCCCGCCCGCTGTTTCGGCTTCGTACACGCGCTGCACGGCGGCCGCGTACCGCTCCGCGTAGGAGGTGCCGTCGTATTGGACGAGGTCCGCATACCGTCGTGCAAAGTCGTCGTGATCCGTCTCGCCCAACGCGTCCATGCGCGCGCGCAGCTCCGCCATGCGCCGCACGTAGACCTCGCCCGCGCGACCGAGCGCCGCGCGTTTTGTCTCGACCACGCCGGGTGTGCCGGATGCGGATATCGCGGGAGCAAGCATGTCGGGAAAGGCCACGAGGCGCCGCCCGACGCGGAATGCACGCAGATTGTTCTCGCGCTCGTCCTTCTTGACGGATTCGCGTATCGTGTCCTCTATCGTCGAGGAGCGGAGCGGAAGCACGCCGCGCTGATACGCCGAGCCGAGCATCATGAGATTTGCGTACAGGCGGTTGCCGAAAAAATGCTCCGACAGCGCGAAGAAATCCGCGCCGAAATAACGGTCGTCACCCACGATAGCGCGGATGCGCGGCTCGATGCCCTCGGGGAAGGCGTCCTCGCCGGTCAGCATCAGGATGGTGGGCGTCTCGGCGGTATTGCAGATCACCTCCGTGCGGCCGGGCGAGGCGACACGCAGGCCGCGCAGCGTTTCGAGATAGTCGAGTCCGAGAACGAGATCGGCCTTGCCCTCGGGAATGCGCTGCGAAAGTCGCAGGCCGGGCGTGGAATACAGGACGTGCGAAACCACGGCGCCGTTCCGCTGCGCCAGGCCCTTCTGGTGATAAAATCGGACTTCATAGTCCTCTTTCGCCCCCGCCTGTGTCAGCAGCTTGGCGACAAAGCCGAGTCCCATACCCCCTACGCCCGGGACAAACACCGCGAAGCTGCGCCTCTGTCCCTCGGCGTCGCCGAGCAGCGGATGCGCGGGTTCGGGCACATCCCGCATCCAGAGGTCCCAGGTCCCTGTGCGCGCGGGCGGAGCCGACCGGCGCGTGATGTGCACCTCCTCGAAGGAGGGACAGGCCTTGACCTTGGTGCAATACGTGTCATCGACACAGATGCTCGGATCAATGCCGATTTTTTCGCCGTACGGCGTGTCGACGATCGTCAGTCCGGGACATCCGGTTGCGAGCGTACACTCGCGGCAGTTCTCGCAGGTCTCCGCCGCGACGTTGATGTGTTTCTCGCGCCGCAGAAAACCCTCACGCCGGATCACCGCGCGTGCGGCGGCGCGTTTACGCTTGTGAAACGTGATGCCGCACTCGCGATCGGCGACGACGACGCGCACACCGTCGCGCAGGAAGGCGTGCTCGAGCAGTTCCAGATACGTGTCGCGGTCGGTGGGATTGACGCGGCGCAGGAACACCTGGCCGTCGCGGTCCATGCCGCGGACCACCGATTCGATGTCCTGCTGTATCGTCTTGTATCCCATGATGTCGTACGCCGAGCCCGCGGTCACCTGATGCCCCGTCATCGCGGTGTTTTTGTTGTCGAGTATGATGTAGAGGATGTCCTGCCTGTCCTTGATTGCGTTCGACAGTGTCGACATCTCGGAATGGAAAAACGTCGAGTCGCCGCACAGGACGTAGTGTTTGTTCTTCGTGAAGGGATACGCGCCCATGCCGGCCGCGCCGCCCAATCCCATCGCCGCCATGTTGTGCATGTCGCGAAATGGCGGGAGGAAGTTGAGCGAGTAGCAGCCGATGCCGCCGTGGGCGATGATGTCGACCGGTTCCGTACCGTGCACGCGGCGCATGTAGTCCGGATCGATGAGGCGCGCGCGCAGCTCGAGTATCGCGCTCGATGTTCCGCGATGGGGGCACCCGGCGCAGTACGAGGGTGTGCGCGCCTCCACCGCCAGATCGTAGGCGGCGGCACGATCGAGGAGCTGGAGTTCTTCGTGTATTCGTTGCATTGATACCATCTTTCATTTGATCCGGCTCGCGGGCCGGACACGCTGGATCGGAAGCCGGAAAAATAACACATTCCCGCTTCGGTTCTGTTTCCCTTCCGCAAACTGAGGACATGTGATGTCGACGAACCAATCGGGGAGCCGCCGCGCAATTCTAACCGTGTTCGCCGTGTTCTGGTGTGTGTCGCCCGCGCCGGGCCAACGCACACATGTTCCCGGCGAGTCGTGTACGGGTTGTCACCCCGGCTTCGGTGTTGCAGGCACCGTGTTCAACGCATACGCGGGAGGCAGTCCCGCCGCTGGTTCCACCATGGTTCTGCTGCGCCCCGATGGCGGGCGTATCACGCTCCCGCCGTCCGATTCGCTCGGGCGTGTGCACGCGGCGGGCATCCCCGATGGCGGATACCTGCCTGTGCTTGCAGGTGCCCGCGCGCGATCATGGCACATGCTTCCCGCACAAGCCGACTGCAACACGTGCCACATCGACGGCGGAAACGGCTCTGCACTGCGCACGAAACAACTGCACCGCTTCCACACGGAGCTGCCCGCGGACAACGCCTGCAGGCCCTGTCATTTCTTTCCCGCGTCCATGTCCTACAACCAACTGCGCACACCGGGCCGACTCAACAGCGGCGCGGGCGTCCTGCCCGTGCAGGGATCGGCCGCGGTGATACGCGGAACCGCGTATCCCTTTGCGCCGGAACAGCGGGAGATTCGGACTGTCAGGCCCGATATTTTCACCCCTGGGTATTACTCGCTGTTCGACGTGCTGCTGACGGTCGCGCGAGACAACGGCATCAGGATCGCCTATCACTGGGATCCTGCATCCGCCACACATTTTATCGACAGCGTCGACGGCGTGGCCGGCGATTACTGGCACCGCTTCAGTTATGACGCGGGCAGCGGCACGCAGGGCGAACTCGGCAATCGCCGCGAACTCCGCTGGGACGAACTGCTCTACCAGCCCGGTTCCTGGGTGCAGCTCGTCGCCGGTGAGAATCTCGACGAGCTGCGGCGCGAATTCCGCGAGGAGATCACACGCGAAGCCGGGCAGGGACACCGCGTGCCGGTGGTGCAGATTGCGGTGAATCCCAGCCAGTACCGCGGGAATCCACCCGGCTCAGGACGCATCACGGTGCAGCGCACGTTCACCGATGTCGCTGTCACTTCGCATGGACTGCGTGAACACGGACGCGACTCCCTGCACAGTATGCCGTTCCGCCCCGGCGTGGTCACGGCGATGGACGTACTCTACTCCCTGCAGGACAGCGGCAAACTCAGTGTTGTGGGCAAGGCGTACTACACGCGGCTCGCGCAGAAAGTGCAGGAGAGCTGGCGAATTCAGGAGATCGGATTTCCGGGGATCGGCTCCGCGCATGGATCGGGCCGGCAGGGTTTTGTGTACACGACGGGCAACGGGACGCCGCAGCGAATGGCGAACAATGCGGACCGCAAACAACACGTCCACGCCGACATCGTCGTCCTGCATGCCCCTGATTTTGCGCAGTGGCGCTGGATCGAACTCGGGAATCCGTATTACGAGGATGGCGATCCGACGGGACTCGAGGAACTCGTGGGGGACTTCGATGCGCGGGACAAGGGCTTCAGACTGCACCATCCATATCCGCAACCCGGAAGGCGCGGCATCACGCTGCCGTTCAACGTCTTCGAACCGGGTGTGTATCGGCTTGTGCTGTACAACACCGCCGGCGAGCGCGTCGCCACACTCTTCGACAGCGCCGTGGATAATATCGGACTCACGACAGTCGTATTTGATGCGAGGGCAATTCCGGCGGGCCTGTATTACGCGCGGCTCGACGACGGGCATTCCGTGGATGTGCAGCGGCTGCTTCTCGAGGGCGGTCGTTGATTCGATCCCTCGCCCCTGCATGTAATTATTGCAGCCGCGCCCGTAAACACGCTTGTCAATCGCGACAAACAGGACTACATTCCCCTGCAATCACAACACCTCGACCCGATGAAACACGAGATCCATAGAACCCTTCTCCCGGCGCTGCTGCTTGCCCTGATATGCGCGGCATGTTCCGATTCCGGGACAGCTCCGAGTGATGCGCCGCTGGCCGGGCCTTCGAACCTCCGCGCATGGTCGGCGGATTCGACCATCGGATTGCGGTGGAATGGCTCGTCGTCGGAGTGGCAGACCAATTTCGACAAATACGTCCTTACGGTGTGGGACAAGTACGCGTCAAGCGTCACGCGGTACGACGTCCCGAAGGGCACAACCACCATGCTGCTGCGCGCGCTGCACAACGGCCACAGGTACCAGATCAGTCTTCACGCGTTTTCCACCGCGGGGAACCGCAGCGCCGATTCGGCCGTGGTCGAATGGGCGCCGTCGCCGCGTGTGACACGCGACGTCGCGGGCGCGCCGATCCGCGTGTACACCAGCGCGTCGGCTCTGCCTTCGGGCGTGGACCTCTTCGTCGACAGCGCACGCGCGGAAGTCCTGCAGGTCACGTCCGCGGCCTTCGCCGCACGCGGGGATTTCTTCGTGTACTCCCCGCTCGTCTCGGGCATCGTTGAAATAACCAGCCCGCATCTCGCCGCAAATCCCGGACAGCGCACCGAGTTTTCGACGTCGCCCTATGTTGAGGCGGCCTCGCTCGACGACTCTCCTGCGACGTCCTCGCCCGCATCCAGCACATACACCGCGTCGAGCATCATACTCGACAACGCCGTTTCACAGAAGGGACGCATTTATTTCGGCCGCCTCGTGCGCGGCACGGCACGGTATTACTTTCGCCTGTTCATAAAACGCGGGAGCGACGACCGTCTCGTGCAGGGCTTCGGGACGGACCGCTACATCGAGGTCGAGGCGTCTTTCCAGAGCGAAAAGAACGTGCCGTTCTCGAAATAAATCGTGCGCGGGATCAGAACAGGAACGTAAAGTTCAGGAGCGATTGGAACTGCAGACTCCCGTAGGTTCCGAATCCCTTCGTGAGCCGGAACATCGCGTCGATACTTCCCTGATCGTATTTCAGCAGGGCGTAGGCGAGACTCGCCGACACGGTGCCCATCCAGATATCCGGAAACAGGCCGGTGATTTCCGATTCGGTCTCCACCGATCCGTTGAGGTACAGCAATCCCGCGCCGAACATGATATGTGTGCGTGGGAAGGGTTCCAGAATCAGAAGAAGCTGAGCGCCGTATCCGCCGATATACTCGTCGAGGGAGACGCGGCTGCTGTCGCTGGTGTAAAAGGTGCCTGGCACTACCCCCAGGTATCGTTTGGCCATGCGGTGATAGTACACCTCCCCGCCCACAAGCACGGGTATGCCGATGGTGTCGACAACGACGGCTCCTTGCAGGCCGAGCATCAGCCCGCCCCACGAGGTGTTCCAGGTGTTTTCGATCATGTCCTGCAGGGCGTCCGACGGTTCCGTCACGCCGTTGTAGCCCGCAAACAGGCGCACCATAAATGGCGACGACTGTTGTGTGGTGCGGCGCAGTTGAAAGCGCGGCTGCGCTGCCGCGAGCGCGGGCAGCAGCAGCAGGATGAAGGCGAGGGCCGTGAAATGGCGCGGAATGCCGCCGCCGGCTGAACGTGCGAAGAATGCGGTGCGATCTTTCATCGGGGCAAGATAGACCCACGGCCGAGAAATATTCAACAGCAGGCCGGGCGAATCGCCGGCAATGCACGGAATACTGCCCGCATCGGAGCGCGATTAATCGATGCCGTCGAGGAAGCGCGAGAGGATCGTATTAAAACGGATCGGCGCTTCGAGATTCGACAGATGGCCTGCTCCATCGAGTATGTGCAGTTCCGACCCGCGCAGCATGGAGTGCATGGCGCGCGCCTCGTCGGGCGGCGTCAACACGTCGGACTCTCCCACGATGATGCAGGCCGGCAGCGTGCATGCGGAGAGCAGCTCGCCCGAATCGGGCCGTGCCGCCATTGCCTCGAGCATCACCGCGGTGCCTTCCGCGCTGGCGTTCATCATCATGCCGCGCACACGGTCGCGAAGATCAGGAATTTCGTTCACACTCGTCTCGGAAAGAAGCCGCGGAAGCATGGCATCGGCCACGACCTGCACACCCGACGCGCGCACGCCCGCGGCTTGCGTGTGACGCATTTGACGCGCGGCCTCCGAGTCCGCGCCCGCGCGTGTGTTGGCCAGCACGAGCCCCGCGGTGCGCTCAGGGAAAGCGCGGAGAAAGGCCATGGCGATGTAGCCGCCCATCGAGAGTCCGCCTACAACAACACGGTCGATACCGAGTCCGTCGAGTTTTTCGGAGCCAAGACGCGCACAGTCGGCAAGCGAGAGTCCCGACACCGCCTCACCGCCCCCGCCGAAACCCGGGCAGTCGAAGGTCACGACCGTCCTCGATGCCGAGAGCGCCTCCACCTGCGCCTCCCACATTCCCGCATGAAAAGGGAACGCGTGAAAAAGAAGGAGCGGCACGCGCGCGCCCGATTGCCCAGCCATCGATGTGTCCATACGTTTTCCTCCGGGTCCAGGTTGTCCATCCGCCAACAGCGACCCGGGGGCTTCCGTTCCGCGGCAGGTACTGTGCAGGAAAACACAACAGTACTTTTTCTTTTTTTTGAGTGTTTTCGCTGATTTCTCGCGTTTGGGAAGCAAAAGGGCGAATTATCCCACTATATTGTAGCCGATTGCCTCGGCCGGACCGGATTGGTCCACAGGTGCGTGGCATGAATCTTGCCCTATTTGTCTGAATTATCCGCTTGAACCTCGGTCTCCCCGAATCCCCGGCACATTGAAAGCACGTATGACGTACCTCACACCCTCCCTTCGCTCCCTTTTCCGGATTCTTTCCCTCACCATCGTTCTTGCCGCCGCCGCGGGTGCGCAGACCAAGGACGAGTGCCTCGCCTGTCACAACGACAATTCGTTGACGATGGAGCGCGCGGGGAAGGATGTGTCGTTGTTTGTCAATCCCGCCATCCTGAACCGTTCGCCGCATGCGCGCCAGAATTGTATCGCGTGCCATACCGGTTTTGATGCCGAGAACGTGCCGCACAAGGAGAAGATCACGCCGGTGCGCTGTTCCTCGTGCCACGCCAACGCCGAAATGAAACACCAATTTCATGCGGCGCAGTTGCGGGCCGAGAAAAAACGCGGCGCGCTGGACCAGGCATGTAAAAAATGTCACGGCACGCATAACGTGGTCGCGCCGTCCGCCGGCAAGGGCGCGGGCAGTTGTGAAACCTGTCATACCGACGTTGTCGGAATCTTCTCGCAGTCGGCGCATGGCAAGGCCCTCGCGTCGGGTCAACCGGGCGCGCCGAAGTGTACCGGGTGCCATTCCCACGATATCACGTACCCGGCGGCCGGAGCCGACACCGCGGCGGTCAAACGCGCGCAGGAACGCGTCTGCCTTTCGTGCCACCTCGACAATCCCGACGTGCGCGCGCGCATGACCACGGCGAAGAACTTCGTGCGGGCCTATGATATGAGCGTGCACGGCGCGGCGTTGCAGCGCGGCAACGGCCGGGCCGCGAGCTGCGTCGATTGCCACGGCAGCCACGCCATGCAGCCCGGCTTTAAATCGGAATCCTCGACCAACAAGACACACATCCCCGAGTTGTGCGGCAAGTGTCATCAGGCGATCAGCAAGGAGTACACTGCAAGCAGTCACGGTATTGCATTGCGCGAGGGTGTCAAGGACGCGCCGTCCTGCACCGACTGCCACGGCGAGCACAGCATTCTCCGCCCCGATGATCCGTCGGCGGCGGTGAACGAGAAGAACGTCTCAGCGCGGATCTGCACACCGTGCCACAGCTCCGTGCGTCTTTCGGAGAAATACGGCATCTCGACGGGCAAGGTCGCAAGTTACAACGCAAGCTTCCACGGCCTCGCCCAGCGCGGCGGCCAGAAGGAAGTCGCCAACTGCGCGAGCTGCCACAGCGTCCACAACATCCGGCCGTCGAGCGATCCGGCATCGACCGTCAACAAGGCCAACCTCGCGACCACCTGCGGCAAATGCCATCCCGGCGCGAACGAGGCCTTCACAGTCGGGAAAATTCACGTCACAGAATCGGAAACCGACGAACCGCTTCTGTACTGGATCTCGACGATATACCTGATCATGATCTTTGTGATCATCGGCGGCATGCTCGTGCACAACATCGCGGATTTCCGCCGCAAGGCGATTCATAAACTGAAGGTGCGCAGGGGCGCGGCGCAGGCGCCGCATCACGTGTCGCACCGCCTGTACGTGCGCATGACCGGCAATGAGCGGCTGCAGCACGTGTCTCTGCTCGTCAGTTTCTTTGTGCTCGTTTTCACCGGATTCATGCTGCGCTTCCCCGACGCATGGTGGGTTGTGCTCATCCGCGGACTGAGCGACAGCGTCTTCGACGCGCGCAGCGTCATACACCGTGTCGCGGGCGCCGTGATGATCGCAGCCAGCGTGTACCATGTGGGCTATCTCGCCTTCACGAAGCGCGGACGCCAGTTGTTCATGGACCTGCTTCCCCGCCTGTCCGACGCCACCGACGCCATCGCCGTACTGAAGTACAACTTCGGGTTCTCGAAGGTGAAGCCGAAATTCGACCGCTTCAGCTACATCGAAAAGAGCGAGTATTGGGCGCTGGTCTGGGGCAACATCGTCATGGGCGCCACGGGTTTCATCATGTGGTTCGACAATTACTTCATGGGCATCCTCACCAAGCTGGGGTGGGATATCGCGCGCACCGTCCACTACTACGAGGCATGGCTCGCCTTCCTTGCGATCCTTGTGTGGCACATCTATTTTGTCATCTTCAATCCCGATGCGTATCCGATGAACCTGGCATGGCTCAAAGGCACACTTTCCGAGGAAGAGATGGCGGACGAACACGCACTCGAACTCGAACGCATCAAGGCAGCGGAAGAATCCGTTTCGATCGCCCCGGATGTCCCGCGCGACGACGCGCCGACGATGTGAAGGCAACGAGAATGAGAGCATCCACACGCCCAGAACACGGACAGGATCGGAAGGCCGCACCCATGTTTGAATCACATTCACGCGCGCGCGCGGCGTCCCTGTTCGCGTGCCGCGTCACCATCTCCATGCTGTTCCTCCTCGCGGCGGCGGCCGGCACAGCCCGGGCGCAGGACAACAGCGACTGCCTGATGTGCCATTCCGACAAGTCCCTCACAGGCAAACGCGCAGGCCGCACCATGCCCGTGTATGTCGACGAGAAAAAATTCGGCGGCTCGGCGCACAAGGATCTTCCCTGCGTCGGCTGCCACGCCGATCTCGACGGCAAGGAACTCCCGCATGAGGACGATCTGAAGCCGGTCGACTGCGGCACGTGCCACGGCGACATCCAGAAATTGCACGCGCGCTCGCTGCATGGAAAGGCGCTGGCCCGCGGCGACGGACTCGCGCCGCGCTGCAGGGACTGCCACGGTTCACACGAGATCTATCCCGTGAAGGATCCCCGCTCGCAGGTCGCGCCGCTGCGTGTTCCCTACCTCTGCGGCAAATGCCATCAGGAGGGATCCGTCGTGATGAAGCAGCGCGTCATTCATCAGGACCACATACTCGAGAACTACTCCGAGAGTATTCACGGCGAAGGCCTGCTCCGGAAGGGACTCATCGTCGCGCCGAACTGCGCGTCGTGCCACACCGCGCATTCCATTCTTCCACACACCGATCCGCTCTCGTCGATCAGCCGTCGCAATATCTCGAAGACCTGCGCGAACTGCCATGCGAGCATCGAGAACGTGCACCGCAAGGTGATCAACGGAAAACTCTGGGAACGCGAGGCGCACGTCCTTCCCGCCTGCGTGGACTGCCATCAACCGCACAAAGTGCGCAAGGTGTTCTACACGCAGAGCATGGCGAACCGCGACTGCCTGCGCTGCCACGAGACCAAGGGCCTGCGCTCGTCAAAAAACGGACACGATCTCACCGTCGACATACGCGATCTCGCGCAGTCGAAACATGCCAACGTCGCCTGCAGTCAGTGCCATTCGACAGTGACTCCATCCAAGACGCGGCCCTGCGAAACGATCACCACCACGGTGGACTGCGCCTCGTGCCACGAAGAGATCGGCGTGCAGCATCGCCGCAGCATCCACGGCATACTGCTCGCGAAAAACGACAAGAACGCGCCCACGTGCAAGGAGTGCCACGGCACCCACCACGTGCGCGGGAAACACGATCCTTCGTCCCCCACCTTCCCGACAAACATCCCCGCGCTGTGCGGGACATGCCACCGCGAAGGTGAGAAGGCGGCCCTGCGCATGAAGGGCGAGGGACGCACCGCCGTCGCACATTACGCCGAGAGCATACACGGTCACGGACTCGTCAAAAGCGGTCTGACCGTTACCGCCACGTGTACAAACTGCCACACGTCGCATCAGATTCTTCCGAAGTCGGATCCCGCCTCGAGCGTGAACCGCGCAAACGTGCCGAAGACCTGCGGGGTCTGCCATCACGGCATCGAGGAACAGTTCGAATCGAGCATCCACGCAACCATGGTGGGCAAAACCGACAAGGTGCTTCCGGTGTGCGACGACTGCCATTCCGCGCACACTATTCAGCGCGCCGACGCGGACGGGTTCAAGCTGCAGATCATGCAGCAGTGCGGCCGCTGCCACGAGAAGATCGCCGAGACGTACTTCGACACGTATCACGGCAAAGTGTCGCTGCTCGGCTACACCAAGACGGCAAAATGTTACGATTGCCACGGCGCGCACGACATACTCCGCGTCTCGGATCCCAAGTCGCATCTCAGCCGCGAGAACGTGGTCGGGACCTGCATGAAATGTCATCCCGGCGCCAACCGCCGTTTCGCCGGGTATCTGACACATGCGACACACCATGATCCCGAAAAGTACCCGGTGCTCTTCTACGCGTTCTGGGGCATGACCGGCCTGCTGCTCGTGACATTTTTTGTCGGCGGCGTACACACGCTGCTGTGGCTGCCGCGCGCGCTGCAAATGCGCAAGGCCCGCAAAGCCCGCGAAGCCGCCGCCGCGTCGCCGGATGAACCCTCGCAGGACGAGCCCTCGCAGGACGCCTGACATCTCGAATTTTCCGCCTCTCGAACCACGCCGCTAAAAGGATAGATCTTCCATGGCCGAATCACACGGACGCCTGCAATTCCAGCGTTTCACGCGACTGCAACGCATCCTCCACATCGTCATGATTGTGAGTTTCATCAGTCTTGCCCTCACGGGCATGTCGTTGAAATTCGCGTACACGGGCTGGGCGGCCTTCCTCGCGCGGCTGTTCGGCGGATTCGAGGGCGCAGGTTCCATACACCGCCTCGCGGCCGCGTTGATGATCATCATGTTCGGCGTGCACATCGTCGACCTTGTCCGCACGCGCAAACGGCAGAAGGTCAGTTGGAAACGTTTTGTGTTCGGCCCCGATTCGATGATGTTCAACCGCAAGGACCTGAACGATCTTATCGCCTCGTTGAAATGGTTCACCGGCAAGGGGCCCCGACCGGAATTCGGACGATGGACGTACTGGGAAAAATTCGACTACTTCGCCGTGTTCTGGGGAATGGTCGTCATCGGGTCCACCGGCCTCACGCTGTGGTTCCCGGAATTCTTCACGCTCGTCATTCCGGGATGGATGCTGAACATCGCAACGATCGTGCACAGCGACGAGGCGCTGCTCGCGGTGGGCTTCATTTTCACCGTGCACTTCTTCAACACGCACCTGCGTCCTGAAAAATTCCCGATGGACACCGTCATCTTTACCGGCCGGATGTCGGTCGAGGAACTGGAAGAGGACAAGCCGGGCGAATACAAGGCGCTGGTCGAAAGCGGCACGTTGAAGGACAATCTTGTGGAGCCGTATCAGCCCATCGTTCTTCGCGCGGTGCGGGCATTCGGAACCGTTGCCGTCGTCCTGGGTCTCGGCATGGTGCTGCTGATCATCTACGCGATGATCTTCTCGTACCGCTGATCGTCACCTCTTCCGTCAGAACATCCAGGCGAGCGCCACACTCACGGCGAGCACGGAAAGCACCATCGACGAGATCAGCACGTAGCGCCAGTCCTTCTCGGCGGCGAAGGCAGTCGCCGCGATGAGGACGCGCAGCACGGGTGTGGACATCAGCACGCAGATGCCGGCAAGCAGCCACGCGGCAGGATCAGCGATGGTCTGCGCGGGCGATTGAACCGCGTACCGCGACAGCGACCACGAGGTTCCGATCACAGAGACGCCGGGGGAGAGCAGCGAGAGGCCGAGGCCGACGCAAAGCAGCAGGGCGCTGACGGCCAGTCCCGCGCGCAGAGTCAGACTGACAATACGCTCGAGCGCCCTCTCCACCGACGGACGGTTCACAGGAACATCCTCACCGACGTGGCCAGCATGAGAAACACAAACAGATAGATCAGCGTGCGTCCGCGCACACGCGCCGCGACACGCGTCCCCAGCGCGGAGCCCGCGAGGACGCCCAGCACCGCGGCGCCCGTGTAGTACGGGTGCACGTAGCCGTGCGCAAAATAGATGACGGCGCTGGCGACGGCGGTGACACCGATCATCAGGTTGCTTGTCGCCGTCGCGGCCTTCATCGGGACGCCGCAGACCATGTTCATCACGGGCACTTTGATGATGCCGCCGCCCACACCGAGCAGGCCGCTGATGTTCCCGGCGAAGAACGACACAAGCATGCCCGCGCGCAGGTTTCGCACGCTGTACGAGATCTGCCTGCCTTCGGCCGGATCAAAAAACGAGCCGCGGATAGACGCGCCGGCATCGTCGCGTATCACTCCTTCACCGTGTTTACGCGCGCGCCACCACATCAGCGCCGCCATGCAGAGAAGGAATACCGCGAAGAACGTGCGAAGCACATCGCCCGGCAGCATGGCCGCGCCGAAGCCGCCCAGCACCGCGCCGATTGTGGTCATGACCTCCAACGACATGCCGAGGCGCACATTGCTGATTCCCTTGCGCACGTATATCGACGCTGTCGCACTCGAGGTGGCGATCACCGTGACGATGCTGGCGGCAAGCGCCTCATGCATGGGCAGGCCGAATCCAATGGTCAGGACGGGGATGAGAAAAATTCCGCCGCCGATGCCGAACACGCCGCCGAGCAAACCCGTGCCGACGCCCGCCAGTACAACCAACAAAAACTGTCCGGGAGCCATGCGCGCGTCAGTCGCCGCGCACGAGGCGGTGCACCGCCGCCGAAGCACCGGATTCCGCAGTCAGGAAATACACGCCGCAAGGAAGTGATGAGACGTCGAAGGAAAAATGCCGCGCACCGCGCTCGACGGGTGTCGCTTCGAGCAGCGTGGTGACGAGGCGGCCGCAGGCGTCGTGCAGGCGCACCGTCGCATCCATACGACGGGGAAAAAACACCGCGAGCGAGGTGCGGCCGGCGGCCGGATTCGGTGCGGCGCTGATGACAATGCTTTCCACGCGCGGAGCATAGACAAGCCGTGCGAACGGGAGCATGGTGCTGTGTCCGTCGTAGTCGATCTGCCGCAACCGGTACAGAATATCACCAAGTGGATGGCGCGACAGCGGCAGCGGATCGATGAATTCGTAGCTCCTGCCGATACTGCACGAAGCACTGCCCTCGGCAAATCCGATGCTGGTCCAAGTCTCCCCGTCATGCGACCGCTGAATGTCGAAGCCGGCGTTGAGACATTCCGTCTCGGTGATCCAGCGCAGAACGGCAGCGCCTGCTTCTTCCTCGGCGGTAAAACTCAGCAGCCGTACGGGGATGAAGCCGCCCGCGTACAGGTAGCTCGCATAGATGTCGGTAAACACACGACCACCGCGGAGGTCGATCCACGCAAGTATCCATCCACCCATGCCGGTGGCCGTGAGTTCCACATCCAGTTGATCTCCCGACGCCACACACACCGCCACACCCGCGGCGCCCCAGACGCGTGATCCGCCGCTCTCGATGCGCTGCGCGTAGATGTTGTAATTGCCGCTGCGATTGTCGGCCCACGCGACCACGACCCCGTTTGAACCGTCCGGTGAAAGCCGCAGATGGTCCGCGTCCTGCGCCGACGGGCAGAGGTCGTAGCCGTTCAACTGCCATAACAGATTGCCCGCCGGATTCAGGCGTTGCGCGAAGGGCCGCACCGTATAGCCGAAGCGTGCATCGAGCCACGCGATGATGGCGCCGCCCGCTCCGTCACTCACGATCTCGGGCGAAAACTGATTGTCGGAAGCCTTGCAGATCGCCAGACCGTTGCTGAGCCATTGGACGCGCCCGGCGGAATCGATCAACTGCGCGTAGATGTCGGACATGGTGGCGCTCGCGCGCTGATCCTGCCAGACGATACAGGCGCCGGCCGATGACACGGGCGCGATGCGCGGAGACTTCTGTGCTCCCGTCGCGGTACAGAGTGGGACGCCGTCCGCATTCCAGAGCAGTGCTCCGACCGAATCGATACGCTGCGCATAGATGTCGGCACCGCTCGAGGGCGCGCGCCCGTCTTCCCACACGATCACGGCTCCCTTCATTCCATCAGCCAGAACCTGCGGCAATACCGCGGCCTGACTGCCTCCTGAGACACGCCGGCCCGCGTCGCCCCAAAGTATCATGCCGGTCGATGCGAGATGCTGCGCGTAGATGGTGAACCCGGTGCTGCGTGTGTCCTGCCACACGACTATCGCGCCTCCCTGTCCGTCGGACGCGAGCGCGGGATATTGCTGTGACCATGACACTGTGATGACAGGCACGCCGTTCAACGACCAGCACGGCACACCGCTCGAGTCGAGCCGCTGCGCGTACAGGTCGGCATCACCGTTGCGCGTGTCGTCCCACACGGCGATGACACCACCCGCGCCGTCGCTGATGATGCGGGGGCGTTTCTGCGCTCCCGGCATGATACAGACCGGTGTGCCGTCAACGCCCCATTTCGGTATGCCGATGGCCGACATTCTCTGCGCGTAGATGTCGGGGCTTCCGGACGTGCCGCGATCGTCCTCCCACACGAGTATCGAACCGCCCCGTCCGTCCGACACCATGTCGATGTTCCTCTGCGACGAATCGGCAAGGCAGACTGGGTTGTTGACGTCCGGCATGCCCGACCACTGTGCATGAAGGCACAGGGGCAGCGACAGGAGAAGAAGGAAGCCGGGAACGGTGCGTGGTGACATACGATTCCGCGAGTGAAGGTACTCGCGAAGTCTACAAAGAATTACGGACATTTTCCACAGCGCCGCACAAAACGCAGACGCCCGGTGCAGTCGAAACGGCACCGGGCGCATGCGAGGAGGAGCGCGCATTCGCGCGTTCGTAGGAGTATCAGATATTTTCGTCTTTTTTGATCGGGTTAAGATTCACATTGACACGTGTCCGCACGGTGTCGGAGGTCATCACCGCCGAGCCGGTCGCGACACCCGTTCCCGCGTCGCGCACCTGATCCGTCTCGAGTACGCGGATTTCATCCTCCGGCCGGACCGCGGATGTTCTGCCCCCTGCATCATTCCGCGTGGCACCTGTGACGGTGTTTTCGACAGGCGCCTGTGCGGGTGCGGGAGCTGCAGCGGCGGGTGCGACGGTTTCTTCCGTGGTTGCGCGCAGACTGTCGGCCGGGCCCGGATCGGGCGTCAGAAAGTACGTGGCGCCGAGTATGCCGAGCACCGCGACAGCTATCGACGTGATTTTTATCGTGGCAGCAGCGCCGAGCCAGGTGGATGCGCCGCCCGCCGCGGGGAGAGAAGCGGGTGTACCGGGCACCTGTTTCAGCATACCCGCAAGATGCGTCTGCAGAGCCCCCGAATCCGTGTGCATCCGTGCGCGATCACGCGCGAACACCTCGCGAATCGATCCCTCGGCCTGTATTGAACGCATAAGCGCTGGATCGCCGGCGGCAAGCCGCTCAAAGTCCAAACGTTCGGCCGGCGACAGGGCGCCGTCGAAGTATTTTTCAATCAGTCGTTCCATATTCATCGTGTTCATGTGTGTATCCTCGTCACGCTATTGAGCCGCCCAACGCCGGCATATCCAGGCGCTGTCCTTCCGCCATTGCGAGAACGGCGGAACGAAGTTTTTCACGTGCCCTGGAGGCGCGTTTCCAGATCGCCTCCGGACTCTTGTCCATCAATGCCGCTATTTCGCCGAGACTGTACCCGCTGTACACGTTCAAAACGAGTACTTCACGGTATTCGTGCGGCAACGAGTGCAGCGCGGCAAAAACGATTTCCTCCATCTCGGTTCTCTCATCACCCGATGACCGCGGATGCGAGTCTTCTTCCATTGTCGAAAACGGCGAGGTCCGCCGCCGGTATTTGATCGAGTTCAGACAACAATTGCGCACCATCATAAAGATGTACGCGGCCGGATTCTCGACACGCGACGGCGTGCGGCGCATGAGTATCACCTTTTCCCACACTTCCTGTATCACGTCGTCCGCTTGCTCCGCATTTCCAAGGAAGCGCAGGGCAAACATGTGAAGACGGCCGTTCAGGCGCTGAAAAAGCTCCAGAAACGCGTCATCGTCGCCGCCGAGATGGCGGTCCATGAGGGCCGCATCGTCGGACACTATGTGCGGTGCGCTCATTCGGGATTTCTGCTTTTTTGCCGTGGAAATGAAGAGAAACATTCTTTGAGGCCGGAGTTCCGGCTGCTGGTCGGAATCATGACTCATAAGGGACACAATTCCTGACAGCACGGAAAAAATAAATCCGGACCCGGGGTGTATCGCGGGACGCGATCTCGTTGTACTTTTGCACGGTCGGGTCATTTGTGATGCACACCATCCGCAACATACTGAACAGACGCGCTCTCATACGAATCGCACCCGCGTTTTTCTGGACGCTGACGTGCCTCCTCTCGGCCTGTGAAGACCGTCTGCCGAGCGATTGGGACGGCGTAGCGGGGCCGGACTCGCTGTCCGACAATGCCTTTGTGCTCGACGGCGACGGGTACAAATCCGGTGTGTTCAACCTGCAGCCGCGGAGCGCGCGCGCGTACTACTTCGCCTCCGACGATGTGACAAGCATCCTCAATGCCGACACCATTGTCGGACCACGCGGCGACCGCGTGGCGGTCGTGGTGCATCTCTCGGTGCCCGGCGGCGGGAGCGGAAATTTTTCCTGGTCGAACGCCCTGCAGGACCCCGCGGCGAAGTGCAAGGTGCGGATACTTATCGGGAACGTGGAATACGTGTCGATCACCGGAGCGACACAGATGCTGGTACTTTCTGATCCCATGTCGCGCCGCGTCCGTGGTTCCTACTCCGGCGTGATACAGAGCGGTGCGGGCAAACAGGTGATCCTGTCAAACGGACGTTTCGATGGCGCGTACTTCTGAAACACGCGCGCTGTGTGCGCTGGTTCTGCTGCTGCTGCCCGCGTGTATGCCCGGTCAGACCGGCAGGGATTGGACCGCCGGAGTCGAGTACTCGTTCGGCGTGCCACTGCATCTCGAGCGCCGCGACGGCCGCGTCTCGTGGTGCGACTGCGATCCAAAGGGATATTCGTCGAATCACGAAGCGAGTCTGTCGGGCGACGTGCGCTGGCCCGGGCTCTTTGCCGAGGGAGCGGGCCTGACTCTGCGCGGCGCGCTCGGTTTCTCTTCCGGACTTTTTACATCCGACCAGTACACCACCTCGCCCTTCTTCGATCCGCGCAGCAGCCGCGTGGTGACCGCGCTGGCACGTTTCGAAGCGCGCAGCGACGCACCCTTCGCGCGGCTCGAGGCGCTCGCTTCCATCGCGCTTACCGAATACGTCACGCTCGACGCCGGCCCGTGGATCACGCATCGTTTCGACGGCCGGACCTCGCTCACCGAATTCCTGCTCGCGCCATCCAATGCCGCCTTCCCCGAAAGCGGCACAACCACACGCGTGCTGCGCAGTGACGATGCACTCGCAGGGGCGCGGACGCACGGCGGCATCGCGCTCGCATTCCGCTTTGCGTCGCCCCTCAGCGGCACGACATCCATCGCGTGGAACATCCATTCGCGCGCCGATGCGGCGGCGCTCGGACTCGGTCTTGGCGTCAGGGCCTTCAGCATCGGCGCGGGGCTGTCCATCTCGCTGCATGGGGAACCCGAGGACGCGGAACCCGAACCGCTCGAACCCGCCCCGGTGGTGGTCGACACCGCCGCACCGCTTGCGCGCGCGGCACTCCCGCTCGAGGCCACCATACGGCTCTTCAGTGTCGGCGGCAACGGCGAACGGATCAGCAGAGCCATGGTGCGCACCGCACAGCAGTATTACCGGCAGAGCGCGCCGCTCATCCCCTTCGTGTTTTTCGACAAAAATTCGGCGCAGATCCCTGGTCGCTACGCGCAGATATCGCGCGCCACCCGCTTCTCGTTCTCGACGCGCCGCCTGATCCGCCTGCACGCCGCCGAGCAGTACTACCAGATCCTGAATGTCATCGGGCTGCGGCTCACTGAAAATCCCACGGCGTCACTGACGATTGTCGGATCGGCCTCGCCCGACGAGCCCGGCGCCATGGCCGAAGCGCGCGCCGAGGCGGTGCAGTACTATCTCCGCACCATCTGGGACCTGCCGGCATCGCGGATACAAATCGAAACACGTGTCGCACGCCCCGCTCGGTACACCAACCCGGCGCAGCTCCGGTGCGTCGAATTCCGCAGTGCGTCGCGCGCCGCCTTCGCGCCACTGACCACCGACTGGATGGTCGAGAATTTCATCACCACGCCGATCAATCTGGATCCGACAATCAGAAACGCCGAAGCCCTCCGCGACTGGTCGATCACGATCATGCACAAGGACAAGGAAATCGCGCGGTATTCCAGCGACGATGCCGCCGCGCAGCGCGATCTGGACGTCGGCCTTCTGTTCGGCGGCGGCGCAAATTCCGACCTGCCGCCACTCTACGCCCGCTTCGATGTGACCGATACCACGGGCACCATCATCACCGCCACCGACGCGCTGGGTTTCGCCTTCGCGGGCGATTCCACCGGCGGACGCGAGGTCGACGTCCGTTCCACATCGACCTATGTGATTCGCAGCGCGGATCTCGGAGCCAGCAGCGAAGGCCGCTCCACACGCGAGCTGCTGCGCGACATCGCCGCGCGCCTGAACAATGGCGACCGCATCGTCGTGCGCCCCGTGCTCGACGTCGGCGGCGCGGCGTTTGTCACCGCCGAACGCGCGCGGCAGGACGTACAGCACGTCGCCACGGGCCTGCTGATCGAACTCGGGAAAAAGGATGTCGCGATCTCCACGGACAGAGGAGCCCCGGTCACGGCACGCGAGCGCGAATTACCGGAGTTCGAGATCCTTTCCTCTCTTATTGCGATCACACTGGAACGGAATCTCGGAACGGCGGTGGCTGGCCCGCGCTGAGAGGGTCAGCGGCTCGTCAGGCGGCGGAACAGATCGAAGATGCTGCCGAGCAGCGTGATCGATCCGATCACAATCACGGATATCACCCAACTGCGCGCGGCGGTGTTCAGATCGTAGGAGCCCCAGTACGGGGTCGCGTGCCAGGGCGACGCAAAGCCGAGCCAGATGACGGTGAAGAACAGCACCGCTGTCACGGTCGCATGCAGAAGCAGAAAAAGCACGCGGTGGCGGAAGTCGAGCAGGGCCGTGATCTGATACTTGAAGAGAAAGATAAAAAACACCAGCACGCCGAGTATGCCCGTCGACACCGCCATCAACCCGTGCACGTCGGGATTCTCCTCGAAGAGAGGGAGATACGCGAGGCCGAACAGCACACCCGAAGTGACAGGCAGGCATAGCGACAACACGTAGATGTGCAGCAGCAGGATGATGCGCAGGCGTCGGTTGACGGCGGACGCGTCGGCCGCGAGCATTTCCACATGAAAGCGAGAAAAAAAATCGCGAAACGCGCGACGTCCCATCGGACTCATTTTCCGCTCCCGTCATCGGTTTTGGGCGGACTGTAGCTTTTCGCCGGATCGAGGTCCGCGGCGTAGGGGCCCGACCAGCTCGTGTCGAATACACGGGTGAGCCGCGACGCCAGAGCCCGGCCTTCGGCGATAAGACCGACATTCCGCGAGTCGTGAAAATAATCGGGCGACCAGTTGGCCGTGCCGATCCATGTGGTGCGCCCGTCCACAACCATGTATTTGCAGTGTTCGACACGCGCGAAGGAAATAAATCCTCGCGAATGCTGCGGGATGGATGTGAAGCGCACGCGCACGCCCTTGCCGACCAGCGCCTTGAGCGCGTTCTGCCGCGCGGCGCCCAGCGACCAGTTCGACACGAGCAGCCGTACAGTCACGCCGCGCGCGGCGGCGCGGCGCAAAGCAGCGTCGAGTGTCGTATCGTCCTTCGCGCCGTACGAAAGCACCTGCACACACACCGAGCGCCGCGCGCCGTCGATGATGCGCACGAGGGCGGGGAGATCCCACTCGGCGCCGCGCGGCAGGAAGGTGCGCGGACTGAAGACCGGCCGCACCGTCACGCTGCCGCCGCCCGCCACGCGCAGTCGCTGCGGCGCGCAATCACACGCGGGGGCGTCCCTGCGCGCGGCCGCCGTATCGTGCGCCGCGGCGAAGATCCAATCCATCTCGAACACCGATCCGAGTGCGCGGGCCAGCGGCGCGCTGCTGATCGACACACCCGTTTCGTGGATCTGCGACAGCGAGCGCCAGTCGAAATTCTGGCTTCCCAGAAACGCGCGCTCCCCGTCCACGACGAAGAACTTCGCGTGCTGCACCCCGCGGCCCGACAGGCGCGAAAAATCCAGAATACGCACATCCATATTGGCGGTGCGTGACCAGGCCTCGAGAGTCGACGGATATTTTTCCGCGAATTTTTTTTCGGCGATGACGCGAACGCGCACTCCACGCGCCGCGGCCGCCTCCACCGACGCGAGTACCGGCTCCAGCGCCTCTCCGGGCGCCGTCGCGATATAGAATTGTTCGATGTCGAGCGTCGCGCGGGCGCCGTCGATGAGGTTTTTCCACACGGCGGCCGTCCTTCCCGTGTAGGCGAGTCCCAGGACGGTCTCCTCCGGAACACTCTCGACCAAGTCGATGCGCGGCTGCTGCGCGGCCGCCCCGCTCCATGCGAGGAGAATGCCGATCAGGGCAGGCAGCGCTGCCGCGCGGAAGTGATGTCGTCGCAGAGTCATGCGATCCAGACCGTCTTTGTGTTCACAAATTCGCGGATGCCGTGCCACGACAATTCACGGCCGTATCCGCTGCGTTTGACACCTCCGAACGGCAGCCGCGGATCGGATTTGACGAGCCCATTGATACACACGCTGCCCGTCTCGATCGCGGCGGCGATGTGTTCCGCGCGGGCGGTATCCCTCGTCCACACACTCGCGCCGAGTCCAAAAGGTGTCGCGTTTGCGACCGCCACCGCCTCGTCGGCATCGGCCACACGCACAACAACCGCGACGGGACCGAAGGTCTCCTCGTCGTGTGCGGCCATACCGGGCGTCACGCCGCCGAGTACCGTCGGTTCGTAAAAATATCCGGACCCGGATATCCTTTTTCCGCCGTGCAGCAGGCGCGCGCCCGCCGCGAGCGTGTCGCGCACCTGCCTCTCGAGATCGTCCACAAGATCCGGACGCGCGAGGGGGCCGATATCCGTGTCGTCGCGCATCGGATCACCCACGCGGCGCGCGGCCATGGCGCGCACAAACAATTCCTCGAAACGCTCCGCGACCGCATCCATCACGATAAAACGCTTGGCGGCGATGCAGCTCTGGCCCGTGTTCAAACAGCGCGCCGCGGCAGCCGTGACGGCGGCCTTTTCGATGTCGGCGTCGTCGAGCACCATGAAGGGATCGCTGCCGCCGAGTTCAAGCACCGTTTTTTTCAACAGACTTCCGGCGAGCGACGCGACCGCCGCGCCGGCAGGTTCGCTTCCGGTCAGTGTCGCGGCGGTGATGCGCGGATGACGCAGCACATCGGCGACGCGCCCTGATCCGATGAGCAGCGAGCGGAACAGGCCGTCGGGAAATCCGGCCGCGCGGAACACCTCCTCGATGCGCAGCGCGCAGCGTGTCACGTTCGACGCGTGTTTCAGCACACCCGCATTGCCCGCCATCAGGGCCGGCGCCGCGAAGCGGAAGACCTGCCAGTACGGGAAATTCCACGGCATCACCGCAAGCACCGGACCGAGCGGGTCGTGCCGCACATACGCGCGGCTGCCGTCGGACACGGCCTCCTCTGGCGCCAGCATATGTTCGGCGTTGCCTGCATAATACTCGCACACCCACGCGCATTTTTCCACCTCGGCGCGGGCCTGTGTTATCGGTTTGCCCATCTCGCGTGTCATGGTCTGCGCATGGACTTCCGCATCGGCCCGCAGAGCTGCCGCGGCCGCCAGCATGTGACGCGCGCGTTCGTCGAAGGAGACGTCCTTCCACCCGGTGAAAGCATGATGCGCATCCGCGAGGATGGACTCGACCTCGGACGGAGTGTGCTCGGAAAATTCTTCGATGAGGAGGCCGGTGGCCGGATTGATCGACTGCATGGCGCCGGGAAATGGTGCGAGGAATGGTCCGTAAAAATCATCATCACCGCCGCGGAAAACAAAACCGCGCCGCGTCCGAAGCTCCGGAAACGGCATCGCCGCGCGCGGTTGCAAGTGGCCGCATGGCGACGTATTTTTCGCGGACACCGTTTCTGTCCACCAACAGGC
Source organism: Ignavibacteriota bacterium (assembly GCA_016218045.1). Classification (NCBI taxonomy): domain Bacteria; kingdom Pseudomonadati; phylum Ignavibacteriota; species Ignavibacteriota bacterium. Next base: position 104,207 of record JACRFB010000045.1, on the reverse strand, counting down.
AGTTCCCCCCATGAACACGCGTCTCTCCCTCCTCATCGCGGTCTCCCTGTTCCTACTCGCTCACAGCGCCACACAGGCGCAATTTGCCTTCGGCATGCAGAACTTCGTCGCGAAGGACGATGCCTACGCGAAAGTCAGCATCCCTGCGGCCACATGGTCCGAGATCGTCAAATCCGGCAAGGAGGGACTCACGGAGAAGGATGCCTGCCTGCTGCCGACAGCGGGCGGACAGCTCACCGGCTACCAGGCCGATTTTGACGGCGATGGAAAAGAGGAGATCTGGGTCCTCTATACCAACCAGGCGGCATCACCCGCCTGCAACGTGCTCGCCACGCTGGTGCCCGCCGGCGGCGGCTCGTTCCAGTTGCTCGACGTGCTGACGCTGCAGCCGGGTTCGGCGCTGATCCGTCCGATCAACACGCTGGACGAGGGCGTGCAGCTCTACGTGCAGAACACGTACACCCTGCCCGATGGAACACCCGAATCCAAGGGCCTCATTCTCGGGATGAAGCAGGGCCTGACCGTGATTCTCATTTCATGGACACAGAAAGACGGGATGATCGACGGAAAGAAAACGACGCAGTCGATTTCGGCGGCATTCTCCGACATCAACTACGACAATCGCAAGGAACTCTTCCTCGATTTCCGCACACATCCCGCCGGCACCAAGGCGTCGGACAAGAATCTCATCGACCGATACATCATCACGCTCGATTTCCTGCCGAACCATCTCCGCTACGGCATCTACGACTCGTCGGGCTTCGACAAGGTGAAGGAAGCCGACATGCTCGCAAAGACGGGCGAACGTCTGATGGCGCGCGAAGAGACCCGCGACGACGGCATCGCGAAAGTACGCGAGGCGCTGCGCGTCAATCCTTTCCTGACCAAATCGCGCGTGAATCTCGGCAAGTTCCTCCTGAACCTCGGCAAGTATTCCGACGCGGAAAAGAATCTGCTGGTCGCGCGCGAGTTCGACCGCGATTTCGCGAAGACACACAAACTGCTGGGCGACACCTACGTGCGTCTGAACGATCTGCAGAAGGCCCTCGAATGTTACACGACCTATCTTGACATGGTGCCGAAAAATTCGAACACACTCGATGTGCGGCAGGCCCGAATCAATGTGCGCCAGATCACGGTGTGGCGGAAGAAATAACACGCGGCACGGAACCTTGTTCCATACGGGGAAGTCATCGTGACTGATTTCAACTTCGCGACCGACGACAACGAGAACACCAAGACGGGGAAGAAGATCTACTCTTCCCCGTCTTTTTTCTCCGACGGATCAGCGCCACAAACGCCCGGCGAGAGCGCCGCGGCTCCCGAGGAGAAACGGCCGAGCCGCGACATTCCGTCCCCGCGGCCACCCGCCGCGCCCGCTCCCCCCGCCTCGGGATCGTCGGCAAAGGCACACGAACGGGCGACGCAGCCGGTTTCGGAAACACGTCCGCCAGCACCGCGGCCTGAACAACCCCGCTCGACGCACCAACCCGCGGTCGAAGGCATCCCCGCGCCGGGATCTGAAATCGTGGCGGATCCAGAGTCCGCGATTCGGCACCCGGCCGCGCCGTCTTTGATAGAGGAGAATCACATCCCATTCTCCGAGATCGAGGAACCCGGCATGCAGGACGAGGCGCCTCCGCCCCCACAGGGAGGACGCGCACCGATCTACGGCTTCCTCGCGATTATTGTGCTGTTGCTCAGCATCTCCTTTATCTGGTTTGTGAACCCCTTCCCCGATATCCGCGAGGGCTTCGAGGAATTGTTTTCGACCAAGGCGCCTGAAAAGGATCCGCGTTCGCCGCGCAGAAAAGCGCCGCGTTCGCGCGAAATGGACAAAACACACAACGCGGCGCCCGACGCGGCGCGAAAAGATTCCGCCCCGGCGCCGCCGACAGCGCGCGAGTGGGACTACTTCGTGCAGGTCGCCTCGCAGCCGCGCAATCCAAGTGCGCAGGTGGTGGCCAACGCGTTAAAGCGGCAGGGCTGGCCTGCAACGACAGAACCGGAATTCGTCCAGCGGTACAAACGCACCTATTACCGCGTGCGTGTTGGTCCGTATCCTGACCGCGGCACGGGCCTGCTCATGCGTGATTCGCTGCGCAGGCAGTATCGTGATGCATTTCTCGACAGTGCGCGCTACGATCCGACCGTCCCGGCCGTCGAGGGTCCTCCGGTCATGCAGCCCGAACTGGGCGGCGGCGGACAGAAACAGGCCGTGTCACCGCAGAGCGGGACGACACAGTCGTCCCCCGCCAAAGGTTTTGTCGTGCGTGTCGGGAGTTATCGCAACCGCGATGTTGCGGCTGGGGAGAAAAACCGGCTCGTGCAGCGCGGCTACCCCGCCAACATGGCAGTGTCGATGAAGACGGGAAGCGCCCTGTATGTGGTGGATGTCGGGCCGTTTTCCACACGGGCCGACGCTGAAAATTACTTGCGAGCTATCAGGAATTCGGTGGAAAAGGGGGCATTTTTGATCGAAATACCACAGTCGCAAAAAAAAGCATCGCCGTAAACGTTACTTTGCAACTATCTTCGGTGTCTTTCGAAGAATGGAAGGTTGTGCCCGCCCGTCCCCAGACCCGCAGCATTCCCGACCTCTCGCATCCCTGATCGAATAGGTCTTTTCCATAAAAAGGTCTACATTTCCTCCTTGCAGTCGCGCCGCAGCGACATCCAAAGCCCGCTTTCCGGCACAACATTCTCGCTCGCGGCGATACAGGAGTGCATTGGAACACATCCATGGAAATACGTTCACTCATTCATAGACAGATTCGAACCGGAATCGTGTCGATTTATTTCAACACCTGGAGGATTTCTTTCATGAGAAAAGCGTTACTTCTGGCGGCGCTCGTCGTGCTCGTTACGACGGGACGCGCGCAGCAGACGCATGTGCGGGTGCCCGAGCATCTCAAGTCGGCACTCATCAACATCCCCGTATCCGAAACCGCCCGTCCCGCGGCGGACTTGGCACTGGAACCCGCCCCTGCGCCTATGCGCAAGACCGCTTCCCAGCAGCCCCCGCGTGTCGCGAACGAGCTGTTCCAGATTGGTCTTATGGCCAACACGTTCGCAACAATCGGTTCCAACCGTCTTCAGATCGCCTGTGATCCCGCGACCAACACCGTGGTTGCGGTGCATCGCGGCAACGACCGCGCCTCCGCGAGCGTCGGCAACACGATCATCATGCGTTATTCTTCCGATCACGGCGCTACGTGGAGCGCACCGTCGACAAACGTCGCCACCTCCACATCGCCGCGTTATCCGAACGTCGGCATCTACAATCCGACGCAGTCCACCACGCCCGCCGACGCGAAGGTCGTGGTGCTGTGGCCGCAGGTTGTCCCGTATCCCGGCGTCGATCCGACCTGGGGCGAAGTGAACGCCCTCACGAGCACGTTTGCAGCGGGTAGTCGTCAGTACAAAAAATGGCCGACGCCTCCGAACTGGTCGATCCCGATGCAGATTATGGTTGCCAACGGCGCCAACAAGGTGTACACCTTCGCCGACGCAGTCGAGCCCTCCAACGGTCAGAGCACGGGCGGTTACCATCTGCTCGCATCGACCGACGGCGGCCTGACCTGGGAACCCGTGAATCCGAATCTCGATCCTTCCTGGTCCACCGCAAACATCCCGGCGGGCACAAGCGCGACGGGCATCTGCGCCGACGTGAGCCGTGACGGACAGAAGGTCATCTTTGCGTACATCGCAATCCAGCTCAATCAGGACGACACGTATAATTACATCAACGCGGAACACCGCATCGCCTACCTCGAATCCACCGACGGTGGCGCGACGTGGCCGGTCGATCCGAACTACATCAGTCTGCAGGACCTGCCGAACCTTCCGGCGCCGCTGAACGTGGACGCGGGCCAGGGCATCGCCCCGCAGCTTTCCGTCGGCGATCTCGACGTCGTGTACGACAAGTACGGCGAACCGCACTTCCTCGTGACGGCTTCGACGGATAACAACCCGTACAATCCGCTTGCATCGGCCGACAGCAATCAGTTCTCGATCACCCACGTCGACAGCACGTACCTGTGCGAAGTCGGACGTCAGGGTTCGAATTACTACATGAACCTGATCGCGCCGCTCCGTGAGATCCGCGGTTTCCGTGCATCGTATCAGCCGTCCGCGGGCCGCGCGGATGTGATCTATCACGAACCGCATTGGGCAGTGAACGTCGCGGGCGACAAAGTCTACGCAAAATGGGTGGAAGTCGACTCGACCTTGAAGCACCCCTATGCCGCGATTAATTCTCAGAATCAGCTCGTGCTCTTCTCCGATACGATCCGCAACGCGTGGGTCGCCGGTCGTCACGTCGACAGCCGCGGCGGCAACATGGGTTGGACCGCTCCCGCCAAGGTGACCAACAGCACCGAAGTGGACGTGAAGTACACGAAGCTTGCGCACTTCGCAGGCAATGGCGGTGAAATGCACATGGTCTTCACCGAGTGGGGTGTCGGCGAACGCGTCGACGACGATCCGAACAATTCGGACAACATCATGTGGTATGTCAAGGGTGTGAAAGTCGATGCGGTACTGAGCGTCGAAAAGATCTCGGATGCCCCGGGCGATTTCCGCCTCGCGCAGAATTATCCGAACCCCTTCAACCCGAGCACGACCATCGCGTTCACGCTGCCGCAGGCGGGTCACACGTCGCTGAAGGTGTACAACACCCTCGGCCGCGAAGTGGCAAGCGTCTTCGATCAGCAGCTCGAAGCCGGTTCGCATCAGGTGCTGTTCGACGCGTCGGCTCTGCCGAGCGGTGTGTACATGTACCGTCTCGAGAGCGGCCGCTTCACCACCGCCCGGTCGATGACACTGGTCAAGTAATCTGACGCCGGTCGGGAACACTCCCGACCGCGCACTGGACGGAGGCCGCCACGCGCGGCCTCCGTTTTTTTATTCCTGTGATGCGGAACTTGCGCATGTGATATTTTTTCCAGGCGACCGAATAATTCCCTGCAAGTAGATATGAAACATCGTAGATTTCAGCGTTCGGAATGTCCCTGAACCAACGCCGAGGTGCATGATGCCGCTCCTTCAGAGAACCCTCATCGTCGCAGTCGTTGGTGCGACACTGTGCGCCGGAGTTGCGCACGGTCAATGGAATTGGATCCGTACGGCCGGACCTGCGGCCGCGCCATGTACACAAGTGCACAAACATCCCGGCGGTGTGATCGTTCTGACCACCGCGTACGGACGCGTGTACCGTTCGACAGATCACGCGGAGTCCTGGCGCGACGCATCGACGGGGCTTGGCGGCAATTGGGCCACAAATATCGCCCGCGACCCCCTCACCGATCACCTCTATCTATGCACCGCGCTGAATGGCGTGTATGTATCAACCGATACCGCGCAGACCTGGACTTCCATCGGTCCTCCGAGTAAAAACATTGTCGATTGCGCCTTCCCGGGCGGCGGTGTGATAGTGGCCGCCTCAACGGACGGCATATGGCGCAGCACAAACAACGGATTCAGTTGGTCGCTGCGCACGAGTGGACTCGCTTCCACCGACATCCTCTGTCTCGCGACCAAACCGAATGGGCACATCTTCGCCGGGACTGCCGGCGGCGGCGTCTTCCGCAGTACTGATGCGGCCGATACGTGGCTGCCCGCCAACACGGGTATCACCACGGCGAGCATCACCGCGCTGCTGTTTGTTCCCACAAACAACCATCTCTACGCGGGCACCGCCTCCGGCGGCGTGCTGCAATCCAGTGACAACGGCGCGACCTGGTCGCAAGGAGGTCTTGTGCCGTATGTCGTGCAGCACCTCACCATGGGAGTGACGAGTCTGACCATACATGCCTCCACCGCGGGCAACGGGGTGTTCCAGAGCGACGACCTCGGGGTGACATGGTCGCAGATAGGCGCGGGAATCCCCAACGGCGATGTACGCAACGTGATACTGAATCAGCACGCGGATCTTGTCGCCGCCACCTACGGAAACGGCGTATGGAAGTCCTCGAACAACGGCGCCAACTGGTGGCCGAAGGACAACGGGCTCGACATCGCCTGGATGCGCTGTCTCGCGACGGATGCGGCCGGCGGACTCGTGGCCGGCGTACGCTTCGGCGGCCTCTTCCGCACAATAAATCAGGGCGCTCTGTGGCAGCGACACGGACTCGGCGGAGTCGATGTCGCCGCATTCGTCTCGCGCCTTCCCGACAGCACGTGGTTCGTGGCCGGCAGCAGGGGGCTCTCGCAATCAACAAACCGCGGTCTTACCTGGTCCCATTCCATGCCCGGATTTCGTTCACGCATGTGCAACGACATAGTGCTTGGCGCGGCCGGGCTCATCCTCGTGGGCGCATCCGACAGCGGCGTGTTTCGCACCGTGAACGACGGCGTGACATGGGCGCGTGCGACGGGGAGTGTTGCGTCGCGCGACGTGTCCTGTCTCGCAGCCGTCGGTGCGGGCACTTTCCTCGCGGGGTCGGCGCAGGTCGGAGGTCTGCACCGCTCCACCAACAATGGCGTTTCATGGACCGAAATCACCGGCGTGCCGTTCACCCGTGTGCTGCGTCTCGCTGTGCGCAGCGCCGACGGCGCGGTGTTCGCAGCCGGCAACGACGGCATCTACAGGTCGATCGACGGCGGTTCAACATGGACGAAGAAACTCCCGGCGCGGAGTGCGTTACAAGGTACCGCCTCGCTCGCGATCAACCAGGTCAACGGGCACATCTTTGCTGCATGGACTGATTCCGTCTTCACATCTGCCAACAGTGGCGACCGTTGGACAAACATCACCGGGGACCTTCCGCCGGGAACCATCACCACACTGCACGTCGCAGCGGACCAATACCTGTATCTGGGTAATCTGACCGACGGTGTGTACCGCTCGGGCGTGATGGTACCCGTGCGATTCACCGCCATCAGCGCTGTGAGAGACGGTCACGATGTCGCACTTCGCTGGAGTACCGCCGATGAGCGCAAGGCCGTCATTCACGAGGTCGAGCGCCGCGCCGCGGATGGTGCGGAGCCATGGACACCGGTCGCGGTGCTGCAGGCGCGCGGACGTGCGGCGGAATACGAAACACACGACCGCAATGCACCGAACATCGCGCTCGAGTACCGCGTCCGCGGTGTGGATGCCGACGGCACACACACGTATTCACCGATAGCACGCGTGCTTGGCATCTCATCGGAAAGTGGTATAGAAATCTTCCCGAATCCGGTCCCGTTACATGGACGTGCGGTCATTCGTTCAATGGTGTTGGATCAGGGCGCGGTGGTTCTGGACCGGCTCGGCCGTGAAGTGCTGCGCGTGAATCCGACATCGGGCGGCGTACTCGACGCGTCCGCGTTGCCGGGACCGGGACTGTATTTCATCCGTGCCAGACACGCTGCTGCGGGCACGGCGCGCGCGTTTGTTGTGCTTCCCTGAGGCACACATGCGGCGCGCGGTGCTTCGGCTCGGGGTGTGTCTCTGCCTGCTTCCGTGGGCCGCGGCCGCTGCCGACACGTGGTACGTCGACGCGCGCGCGGGCAACGACACCTTCGACGGGCGCACGCCCGCCTCGGCGTTCCGGAGTATCGCGCGCGTAAATCAGCTCGCGCTGAAGGGCGGCGACACAGTGTACTTCCACAGAGGCGACGTCTTCTTCGGCGAGATCGCGGCAAAAGCGGGAAGTCCGTCGCGGCCCGTCGTGTATGGCGCGTACGGCAACGGCGACGCGCCCGTGCTGTGCGGCGCGACGTCCCTTCCCGTCACGGGATGGACCTCCGCGGGCCGCGGGATATTTGTGCACGACAACGTGAGCATGACCGCGATGAACGACGGCGAGCCGGCCAACCTGTTTTTCAACGGCCGCGTGCTGACGCCGGCGCGGCACCCCAACGAGGGATACCTCGTCGCACAAGCCGTGACCGGCGGCAATCCGGGCAGCCACTGCTGCGAATACTCGCTCGTCTTCACCGACAGCGCGCTACGGATGCCGTTTCCACGCGCGACCGACCTCGTCGGCACACACGTCACGGCCTACGATCCCTACGGCGTCTCGACGCGTGAAATCCGTTCATACGATCCCGCGACCGGCAGGGCCGCGATGGACACACTGCGCGGCGCCGCGTTTATCGGGAATCGTTTGTATTTCCTCTCGGCGGGACTCGCCTATCTCGACGCGGACGACGAATGGTATTACGACGCCGCGGCGCGCCGGCTGTGGGTGCGATTCGCGGGAGGCAGGCCGCCGGCCGCGGGCGACACCCTGCTCGCGAGTTCGACGTCGTTCGGCATCAACGCCTGGCAGACTCCGCACATCGTGGTGCGAGATATCTCGTTCCGCAATCAGAAAATCGCCGGGATCTGGTGCATACGTTCCGACGATGTGACCATCGAACGCTGCCATTTCACCGGCATGAAACACGGCGTGCAAGTGTGGGGCAGCGGCGGTCCGCCCGAAGTGCGCGTCCGTCTCGTACGCGTCATCGGGTGCCGCTTCGAGCACACGCTGCGCACCGGCATCGACGCGCGCAACCTCGAGGAAGGCACGCTGCGCGGCAACACATTTTCGGACATCGGTATACGAAATGCGCTGGGTCAAAACAGCAAGCCCGACCAGTGGCGCGGCTACGGGTATTACGACTACGGGATCGGCATACAAGCGAGCGGCATCAACACCGTCATCGAGGAGAACCGCATGCTGCGCTGCGGCAGGCAGGGCATCACGGCGGGAGGTCCGGGCGTACATGTGCGCGGCAACGTGATCGACGAACCGTGCCTGTCGTACAACGACTGCGGCGGCCTGATGCCGCTGGGCGCGAGTGTGCACGAGGAGAACATCGTGCGGTCGAGTTACGGCCCCTTCCCGCAGTTCGCGGCGAATGGCGCGCGCGGCATATATCCGGATTTCCGCAGCGGCGACACGATTCGGAACAACACCGTGATCGGCGTGGTGGTCGGCATCGGTCTCACCAATGCGAAGCAGGAACACGTCACGCGCAACACCGTGTACGGCGCGCGCGTGGCCGCGTTCACCATGAACCGCAAAACTCCGGGTCCGCTCCAGAACACCGTCACATCCAACACGTTTTTCTCCGTCGATCCTCTCGCCTGTTCCCTGCGCTGGGAAAATTTCCTCATGGAACCCGACGCGAGCGACATCGACAGCAACCGCTACTGGAATCCGTACACCGAATTCCCCGTCGTGCGGCAGAAACCCGATTCGTCATCGGGCGAACTGCTGTGGGATCTGCGCGGCTGGCGCGGGACGGGACACGACCGCAACACCACGGCGGGCTTCGCGACCCTCCCCCACGAGTACCGCGTGTTTGACACGCTCGGTGTTTCGCTCGTCGCAAATTCCACCTTCGAAACGGGGCTGCAGGGCTGGTTCTTCTCCGACAGCGCCAGCATTGTCGAGGGCGTGCTCGACGGCCGCTGCGTGCGCCTGAAAAAAAACAGCACGGGCGGCAAGACGTTCTGGACGATGCTGACGCAGCGGCTCGACACCGCGAACACCTACCTCGTGCGTTTCAGCGTTTCGGATCCCTCCAACATCGGACGCGTGGCTATACGTTTCCGCGAGGACGCCGCGGTGTGGAACGTGCTGCACGAGCGTCTCTTCCTCACCACACGCGCGCGGCGCGAGTACGCTTATGTCTTCCGGCCGAAGGCACAGGTGCGCGCGCGACTCGAGTGTGTCTCGTCGAACTCGCAGTACTGGCTCGACAACATTGTGGTGACACGGGTGAACGCCGCGTTGCTGCCGGTCGATTCCCTTTTCCCGATCCTCGTCAACGAAAGCGGGGCCGCGCGGCGCATTGATGTGCCCCGCGGTGTGTACGTGGATCTCGACAGCAATCTCGTGCGGGGCTCCGTGGTGCTGGCGCCCTACTCGTCCGTCATACTCGTCGCGCGCGACGGTCCCGCCGCTCTCGCGCCGCCACCCGCGCCTCGCGTGCCGCGCATCACGCTGTGGCCCAATCCCACGCGCGGTGCGGTCGAGATTCTGGCCGATGTCCCGGGCGTACACACGGCGGTGCTGTACGACGCGCTCGGGAGGCGTGCCGCCGACATCACCGCGCTGCTCGAGATCGACGGACGCGGCACCTTCGACACCTCCACACTCCCCGCCCCGGGCATGTACATACTCGAAGTCTGCGACACACACGGCGGGCGGCACTTCACACGTTTCCAGCGACTCTAGGGACGTCTGCAATATTTGCAACATCGTCTCTCTTTGTCCTTTTATTCGGGGGAGGCGGGGGAAATATTTGTGTTTACGATCGAAACACACGATCCCGCCCTCATTGTACGGAGAGACCTGTTTCCCATGCACCGGTTCCTGATGGTACTTCTACTCGTCCTCCTCGCCCCGCAGCTCCGCGGGCAAGCACCAGTCGATTACCGCGATGTCGGCCTGGTCATCAATGACAACGATTCGAATTCCGTCGCCATCGGCGAGTACTTCGCGCAGAAGCGCGGACTGCCCGCGCGCAACATCATCCGCGTCCGTGTCCCCGCGAACGAGACGATCAACGACAGTGTTTTCACCGTCCTGCGCGCGCAGATCGAGCAGTATCTCACCGGCACGCGGCTGGTCGATTCGCTCAATTATCTCGTGCTGACAAAGGGACTGCCGCACCGCGTGGACAGGGGCGGCACGGGGGGCGATCTCAATTCCAGGTCCGCGTCTGTCGACGCCGAACTCATGCTGATCCTCGGGCAGTGGAGCACACACATCGGGCAGGCGACACTGATAGTGCCGCCCAGTTCCATCCGTGTGCATCCCTATTTCCGACAGACCGAGCACTACGCGCGCAGGAAAACCATTCCGAACAACTCCACATTCTACGACATGTTCCTGGTGACGCGCCTCACCGGCCTGACACGCGCCGACGTCTTCGCGCTCATCGACCGGAGCGGACCGTTCACAATGGTGAACCGCGACAGCGCGCAGTTTGTGCTCGACATGGATCCCGTGCCGATCGACGCGACGTACAACAACAATCTTCCGGCGGCCGCGCAGATACTCCAGAGCCGCGGCTGGCGCGTGCTGCTGAATCGCGATTCGATCTACGTGACACAGCAGCGCTCCGTTCTCGGCTACACGAGCTGGGGATCGAACGACCATTTCGATCACCACTACGCGCAGTTCGCGCGACCCGCGAACACGTGGCTGCCCGGATCCGTCGCGGAGACCTACGTGTCGACCTCGGCGCGGAATTTCACTCCCGGGCAGACTGCCGGCCAATCGCGCATCGCCGATCTGATCGCCGAGGGCTGCACCGGCGCAAGCGGCTACGTCTTCGAGCCGTTCAGCGTGGCGCTGACCTGGGTGAACACCCTGTTCGACCGCTACACCTCGGGATACAATCTTGCCGAAAGTTTCTACATGGCGAATCCGACGATGTCGTGGATGGCTGTCGTTGTGGGCGATCCCAAGACCTCGATCATTGCAGCGCGCCCGCCCGTGCCCGCGCCGATGATCGAGGCGCCCACGGCGGTCTGCGCGGGCGACGCCCCGACCTTCATCGCGCGGGGCGCGCTCGACGGAAACATGCTCTGGTTCGCGGGCGATTCAAACGCGGTGAAGGCGGCCGGACTGCCGTACGACGAGCGCCATCCGCTGTGGATAGGCCGCGATTCGCTGCTCTCACGCGTGATGCCCGTGCCAGGCTCACACACGATCAGCTTCTTCAACGAAAACTTCGTCGGGCGCGGGTGGGCGCAGCATACAGTGACAGTCGCCGAGAAACTCGCGGCCGGCTTCACGACGGATCACGACACGGTGTACCTCGACGAGGGTGGACGCGTGCTGTGCACCGACACCACGCGCGGGGCCGTCACACAGTCGTGGAATTTCGGAGATGGTACTCCCCTATCCACAGGCGCCGCGGTTACACACACCTTCGATCGCATCGGCGTGTTCACCGTCACGCTCGAGACGTCGAACGGTCCCTGCACCGGTCGTGTGACGCGTCTGGTGCGTGTGATGACAGGACGCACAGGCCTAGAACAACGCGGCGCTCCCGCGGCCGCGCCACGCATACTCGGCTGCACGCCGCACCCCGTCGATGGCCGCGCGACCATCACGCTCGAGCTGCCGCGCGCGGGTCTCGCGGACCTGCGCATCTTCGACGCGCTGGGCCGCTGTGTCGCGCGTCACACCCTCGAGCAGGCAACACCCGGTGTGTCCACGTTTGTGTGGGACGCCGGCGGCGCCGCGCCGGGATTGTACCGGATCACGGTCTCGACCGCGGCCGGATCGGCGGCGCGCACCCTCATCGCGCGCTGAAACACGCGCGGCGCGCGGATCAGTACTGCTCGTCGTCGAAAAAGAGACTGACGTGTCCGATACTCGGGACCGCGCGCAGGTCGCGGATGAACTCCTGATTGCGGTCGGCGTCCTTCACGTGTACGTAATACGACAGCTCCATGGCCTCGCTGCCGCCCCGCGCGGTGACGTCCACCATGCGGTGTTTGCGGCAGTAGCGCTCGATGACGTCGAGATGCGCCGTCGATGCCGCATCGCCGCCCTCGAGTGAGATGCGCAGCAGATATTCCCGGCGGCGTCCGGCGGTGGCGGGCATACGCGACAGCAGCATGATGACCGCGCCGATGAAGATCGTGCCCGTCACGGCTATCGCGTGTGATCCCGAGCCGGCGGCAAGTCCGACGCCGAGCGCGAAGAAAATAAAGACGATGTCGATCGTGTCCTTCACGGCGGTGCGGAAACGGATAATGGACATTGCGCCGACGAGACCGAACGCGCGCGCCAGATTGTTGCCGATGATCATTATCACGAGCGCGGTGATCAGCGTCAGCAGCACGAGCGAGTTGAGGAAGGAGGGCGCGTATCCTGAGCCGTTCGCGGTGCGCCGGTACACAAAGGCGATGGCGAGTCCGCACAACAGCGCCAGGACGAGGTTCCAGAGGATGTCGCCGGGCGACGAGGGGAAGAGATCGAGCGATTGGAAGTCGGAAAACACGTGGTGACCCGTTGATCAGTGTACGGGGAAGAGCCATTCGTGCACGGCGGCGGGCCCGCTGCCTGCACTGGCGGGAAGCGAGGCGCGGAGGCCGCCGGGCGTGCTCGTGATGGCATCGTAACAGAGGGTGTACTTCGAAAGGGCGCGGCGTTGCAGTCCGAAGCGGAACAGAATTTCGCGCAGCCAGCCGGGCATGCCGTGTTCGAACTTCACCTCGAGCGTGCAATGGCGGCGCATCGCGGTGAAGGACACGCCGTCCTCGAACAGCGCGGATGGCAGCGGGGCCGGCGCGCCGCGCAGGTTCTTGTCGAGCGTGATGCGCAGACTCGGCTGCACCCGCCCGAGGAAGGGCTCGCGTTCGTACACAACAAGCACGACGGGCCTGAGCCGGAGCATACGGCAGCGGCCGAGAAACATGCCGATGCCGTCCGCGTCGGCGTTCTGCGGCATCGGCTGCGGCGTGCCACCGAAACCCTCGCCGTTGCTGTACAACGAGGGGAGATCCTTCAGGGCCAGCCGCGCGCGGAATTTCGAGACGCGGCTTCCCTCCTTGCGTTTGATCTCCAGGAAGGCGGCCGCCTCGGGATCGTACTGATTGTAACTGCGGATGCGATACTTGCGCCGCGCGCGCACTCCTTCGATCTTCTCGCGGTACGCGGCCATGTCGGGCGTGTCGAGATACACCGAGCGCACGGTGTATTCACCCTGCCCCGTCCTGGCCGCGTAGGGATCGAGCACCGTGTACGGCAACAGCGCCTCGCGCAACGCGTCGATGCGATCGACGGGCACGAGGTACTTGTATTCGCACTTCGAGGGAATCACCGGCCCCTCGTCCAATCCTGCACCGTCCTGCGCAGATACTCGCCGAGCGACACGTCGCCGCAGGCGATGGTGCAGCGCAGACGTGTTCCCGCGGGCGGCAGCATCGACACGGCGCGTACTTGCGCCGCGGCGATCACGAACATCTCGCCCGCGATGGTCTGCGCGCCCTCGCCCGCGCGTGTGATGCGCGCGGTGCCGCTCATGTCGGTGCCGCGCAGCGAAAGACGCACTTCCTGATCCGCATGCAGATGCTGCGCGTGTGCGATGCGCACCGGAAGCAGCAGGGCGCTGGCGCTGGTGTCCTGCACGACGAGCAGCGTGTCGGGCGACCATGATGCGCGCACGAGACCGCTGAGGGGCGAGACACGCACGAGCCGCATCAAACGCCGGCGCAGCGCCTCAATCTCGGCGCGGCGGGCGTCGATCAAGGCGGCGCGAGCCTGCTGCTCCTCGCTCTTCATGCCGGTCGACACCACGTCGAGCTGCGCGCGCGCGATGTCGATGCCGATGCGCAGCAGAGCGAGCCGGTCGCGCGAGATCTGGAACTCCTGATCCGAAATTGCCTGCCGCCCGTGTAATTCCATGTTCCGCGCGTGTATGGCCTGCTGCTCCTCGAAGGCCGTGCGCGCGTAATTCACCTGCCTGGTCGCCTGCTCCACCGTCGCCGGCTTTTCGCCCGTGCGCGACACGTCGAGTGTGGCGCGGGCCACGGCAAGATCGCCCTCCAGCGCCGCGAGCTGCTGCGCGAGTTCGGGCGACGACACCCAGCCCACCGTATCACCCGCCTGCACGGCCGCACGCGACCGTATCGACGGCGAGAGCTGAAAGGTCATGGCATCACCGCGGGCCGCTTCCATAAGCGCATACTCGCCCACGCTGCCGCGTTCATTGTCGCGGAGCACCGACTGGATCTGCCCTCCCGCTCCGCGCAACAACACCCACTCCTTCGACGGCAGCACGATGCCCGTGGTTGTGATCGTGTACGGCACACTGATGGGCAGCACGAAGGCGGCCGCCAGAATGCATAGGACAAGCGCGCCGATCGTGTAGGTTCTTTTCTGTGATTTCATGTGTGTGACATCCCGCGTTCCGCGTATGCCGCCCCGAGTGCGGCTGCGGCGGACCGGTTCTTATCTGCTGAGTACCAGTGTCTGCAGCCGCACGCCTGCAGTGCTTTCAAGCCGGCAGAAATAGGTGCCTGCCGATGCGGGGCGTCCCGAGGCGTCGAGACCGTCCCATGCCGCGGTGAAACTGCCCGGACCGCGCGACGACTCGGCCAGCGTGCGCACCATACGACCGAGCGCGTCGTAAATCACGAGCCGCCCCGTTGCGTCCGCCGGCAGGTCGAAACGCAGTCCCGTCGTGCCGTGAAAAGGATTCGGAGCGGCCGCGTCGAGATGCAGGGTGCGTGCCGCGGCGGGGACGTCGTCCGTGCCCGTCACAAGCGCGGCGAGTCCGGGATAGTCCTTCCCGTACCGCAGAGAACGCGCGATCTCGCGGCTGTACTGGTAGTCCCACACGATGGTGCCGTCGCTGCTCACTTCCAGAAGATGCCCCGCCGTCGCCTCGGTGATGTGGGTGTTGCCGTTCGGAAGACGCTGATTGCCCCCGAGATGTGTCGAATAAAAAAGTGTGCCGTTGGAATAACTCCACACGGGCGAGGCGGGTCCAAACGCGGTCCCGGTCGTCTTCAAGAACCGGCCCTCGGCGTCGCGGGGAGGCACGATTTCGACGATGGTGGACGCGCGTTTGCTCGCGCCGTTGTTGAACGCCAGTATGTGTCCCTCGCCGGGAAGGCCTTTCGGAATCCACCACGAACAGTGCACCACATCAAAGACGGTGGCGCCCGTCGCGCCGTAATTCGACGGCTTGCCCCAGCGGTACAGGATGTCGCCGCCCTTTCCGTGCCGTCCACCCGTGCGGCCGCGCGCTTCCTCGGTTGTGGTGCTGTGATCGATTACGTAGAACTCGTTCATAAAATGTGACGAGATCACGATCAAGTCGTCCTCGGCATTGTAGCTGACGCCGTTGATGTGCAGCCAGTCGCCGCCGCCCGGACCACCACCCACCGAACCGAGGTTGATGTTAAGACGCCCGGGGTTCTCGGAGATCACGCCGTAGTTCGGTTTTGCCGGATCTTTGTCCTGCACGAGATGGTCCCACGCGTGCCATTCCCACACGATCTCGCCGGTGGTAGCGCCCGTCGGTTTCACCTCCACGAGATGGTCCGGCCACATCGTGGCCGCGTTGCTGCGCCCCAACGCCGTGGCTTCGGCCGCGGTCTTCGACTCCCACGCGATCAACACCACGTTGCCGTTGGGCATGGGACAGATGTCGTGATGTGCGATGTAGGTCGGGCCCGAATAGATGTACGACCACACGACCTTGCCGCTCCAGTCGGTCTGGTGAATCAGTCCCGAATACGCCGCGCCGCGCAGCACGGCCGATCCGTACGTGGCGGGTCGGATGATGTTGCCGTTGGGGAGCAGATACACCGAGTAGCCGCCGCTCTGCGCGTTCGTCCACGTCTTGACCGTCGTGCCTTTCATGTCGATCAGGTACGTGCTGCGGCTGTTTGTGGGATTAAACAGCGTGTAGCCCTCGTAGGCCGTCTGCGAGACGAGCGGCGCCGCGGTGATACACAGCAGGATGGCGCAGAATACCAACGCCGTCTGGATGTTTCGGGAATGTATGATGGATGACATCGCGGACAGAATAAAGGATGAGTGGATCTGTTATTTCACGATCAGCAGCGCGTGTGTGGCGCTGGCGTATGCGCCGCCGGTCGGATGCGCGAGCAGGATACGCGCGGAGTACACACCCGCGGCGAGTCCTGTCCCGCTCATCGACACCTCGCGCACGCCCGCGGGCAGCACTCCGGCGTCGAAACGCAGCACTTCCTCGCCGAGCATGGAGTGGATCAGCACCGTCACCTCGCCGCCGCGCAGCAGATGGAACTTGAGCGTGGTGGAGGTCGCGAAGGGATTCGGATAATTCCACACCTGCGGTATCGGCTGCGAGGGGAAGGGTCCGTTCTCGTACACGTTGTCGTGCACCGAAAGCTGTTCCAGCACCCGCGTTGTGCGCGCGCGGGCAAAGTCGATGAGGCCGGGCACCGGGAGGCCGATGCCCACGTAGACCTCGTGCTCGATGTTCTCGAGGAACTGCTGATACGTGTACAGCTTGTGTATGTCGGCCTGCACCGCAGCGTCGAGGAAGGCCTTCAACCGCGACGTGCGCGCGATCATCGAATCGACCGAGGCCGGACCCTCGATGATCGAGCGTATCCGTGCCAGATACACGTGGCGCAGCGAGTCGTTCTCGAAAATTCTGCGTGTGAGCGGACGCTTCGCGAGATTGGGTATCGCCACCACGTCCTGTGTCATCACGTTCCAGTTGTTGGCGTACGCGCCGAAGGCCTCGTTCGGATCCCAGGGCAGCAGCGAGAATCGGCCGCTCGCCTCGTCGTCGTACAGATAGAAATTGCGACCCGACCCGGTATAGCTGTCGAAGTTCGACACGGCCATGTTGAAGGCAAGTACCGATATCGCGCGATCGAAGTCGAGCTGCGCGCCGAGTTCCTCGACGAAAGACTCGCGCGACGTGTTCTGCAGCGCCGCGAGCAGCGTGATGAAACGCGACCAGTTGTCCTTCGATTCGTTGGTCTCCAACTCGTACTCGGTTTTGTAGGCGTCCTTCTCCTCGCCCCGGTACTCGAGCGTGGCGCCGTTGTCGGCGGCCTTGTAGAGGTTGAAACCGTTGTCGCTGAAATGCCGCTTGAGAAACACCTTGTCGAGCTGCTCGACCATCGTGTACAGGCCGAGCGGCGTGCCGTTCACGGTGACCCGCGCATAGGCCGCGCGCGGCGCCGGGAGCAGGGTGCCGAGAATGTCGTAGGCGAGTTTCTCGCGCATGAAGGTCGGATCCTTCACCGCGTTGCTGAAATTCAGACGTTTGACTCCGTAAAAGGTCTGCTTGCTGCGGTATTCGTCGAACTTGAACTTGAGCGGCTTTTTCGGCGTGCTGCGCGACTGGACGTACGAGGAATTCCCCTTGTACCGCACGCCCACGCTGTCGAACACCACCCCGCCGTACTCGACCCGCGCGGGCATGTACAATTCGCCGTGTTCATAGTTCCAACGCAGCGAATCCTCCCAGCCGTCCACATAAAACGTGAGCGTGAAGTCGTGCATCACGCTGTCGTCGAAGAGCAGGTCGGTGGAATCGGCCTGCTGCGCGCGCAGCGGCGCGACCGCGACGAACAGGAGGGCGAGGGCGAGGAGTCGTGTCATGGGCCGCGGCATACGGATTATTTGCGCCGCACGGTGCGGAAGCCGATGAAGTAGTACACGTAGTCGGGCACGCTGAAGGTGCGCTGCGCCGCGCGCAACGCCGCGGCGTCATTGCCCCAGCTCCCTCCGCGCAACGTGTGCCAACTGCCCGCGGCCGGTCCGGTGGGATCCGTCGCCGGATTCGCCGTGTAATACGTTTCGTCGTACCAGTCATGGCACCATTCCCAGAGATTGCCGCTCATGTCGTACAGTCCGTACGCGTTCGGCAGCTTGCTCGCCACGCGGTGTACGCCGAACTCGGGGCTGTCGGAATTCAGATTCCACGCATTGCCCGACCAGATGGCGCGCGCATGTATTTCGGACGAATCCGACGTGCTGGAAGGATATCCGGTCGTGGCGTTTTTCCCCCAATAAAAATCGGAGCTGCCGCCGGCACGATACGCGTACTCCCACTCGGCTTCTGTCGGCAGGCGGTACCCGTTCGTGGTGAAGCGGGTCGTGACACCCTCGAGCTTGCAGCCGTTGCCCGGCGTGCCCGTGATCCCGGTGTATGTGTACACCGTGTCGAGACCGGCCGCCTTGCTTCGCGCATTGCAGAACAGCACGGCGTCGTCCCACTCCACAAGGTAGGCCGCATGTGTGGAACCCACGCCGTACGGCGCGGCCCACGCGGGCGCCTGGAACGAGGGATGCGCGGCCTGCATGACACTCATGTAGAGCGCCTGTGTCACTTCGGTGGTGTCGATCCAGTAACTGTAGGAGAACGTCACGCTGTGTACGGGCTTTTCGTCGGCATTGCCCGTGCCGGATCCCATCGAGAACGATTTGCCCGCGGACGGGATCAGCACCATGCTCCCGACGTGCTCAAGCACCGTAGTGTTGTTGCCGGGATTTGTGGTGTTGTCGTCCGAAGAACCACAGGAGGAAAACAGCACGGCGCATGCGCAGAGAAGGGCGCCGGATAGTGCGCGGAACGGTGTCATGAGAACTCCAGGGATGTCTGGGCGGATTGCGGAGGGAAATCTTTCAAGGATCGCCAATTGCTGATAAAGAGACAAGCCCCGGAGCGAAAAGTTGCATGGAAATGCGCATTATCAACAGATATTCTCCCGGAACCTGTTGTGGAAGCGGCTATTCGGCGCCGGAGCTGCCGAGCTCTTCCAGCTCACGGAACGCGTCCTTCACTTCGAGTTCCACCTTCTTGAGTGTGGCGCTCATTTCCTTGATCAGCCGCACGCCTTCCTTCACGTCGTCGGCAAGGCGGTCGATGGGTGTTTCGGAATTATCAAGCCGCGTGAGGATTTCCTCGAGCCGCGCGGCTTTCTCCTCATAGGTCTGCTGTTGTGTCATTTCAAGCGTCCTTGTCTGTAATCGTTGCAGATACTGATCCGTCGTGGAATTCGATGCGCACCGCGTCCGCGGGTTGCAGCGCGGCTGCGGCCGTGGCAATCGCGCCGCTTGGAGCGTGCACGATGGCGTACCCGCGGCGCAGGGCGTTGTGTGGATCCTGCGCGGCCACAAGCCGCAGACGGTCGTCGCAACGCTCGCGCTGCGCGGTGAGGCGCTGCAGCACACGTGTCATGTCGAGGCGCTGCCGCCGCGTCCGCCCGCGCTCGTGCTCGGCGCGCAGCGCGCCCGCGGCCGCGATGTGGAGTGCCGTCCGAAGCCGTTCGATGCCCGCCGCCGCGAGGGCGGTGTGCCTGCGCGTGTCGCCCCCCGCGCGCTGTGTCGCCACGTGCAGCGCGCGCAACTGCGCCGAGAGGCGGCGCTCGACGTACACGTGCAGGGTTTCGGCCGAGGCCAGCAGCTCGGCGCGGCGCTGCTCGGCCAGTTTGCGCGTGCCCTGGCGTATGCCGGTCAGATTGTCGCGCGCATGAGTCTCCTCGCGCTCGAAGCGGTGCTGCCATTCGCGGCGCAGCAGATCGGCCGCGGCCGCCGCGCGGTCGCTCTCGCGCCGGAAACGCGCCACGATCTCCTCCGCCAGCGCGGTCGGTGTTTTGAAACTCCGGTGCGACACCACGTCGGGCACGCCGCTGTCGATCTCGTGGCCGATGGCCGTCCAGACCGGGAAAGGACACGCGACGATGCGCCGCGCGATCTGCTCGCTGTCGAGCGAGGCGAGTTCCGTCCGGTTTCCGCCTCCGCGCGCAAGCACGATCAGGTCGGGCGCAAGCCGCTCGAGCGCGGTAAACGCGGCCGAGACGCTGGCCGGGGCCTGCTCGCCCTGCATCAGCGCATCCGCCAGCAGCACGCGATAGCCGAAGCCGCCGTCGCGCAGGGTCTTGAGTATGTCGTGATACGCGGCGCTGTCGCGGCTCGTGATCAGGCCGATGCGCAGGGGCAGCAGCGGCACACTCAGCGCCTTGTTGCGCGCCTCTGCGCCCTCGGCAAGCAGACGCGCGATCAGCTCGCGCTTGCGCTGCTCGAGCTCGCCCAGCGCGAAGCGCGGATCGGCGTCCACGACCTGCAGCTTCAGCCCGAACACGGGATGGAAGGACAGGCGGCAGAGCAGGCAGGCCTTGATGCCCGCGGTGAGGGTGAATTGGAGGTCCGCCGACGCGAAGCGCGCGCGGATGCCGCGTATATCGGAGTTCCAGATCGTAAAATCCATTTTTGCGATCTGCTTCCCGCCCTGCATTTCGACAAGTGTCCCGTACATGTGACCGCCGCGCTCGGCCGCGCTGCCGACCTCGGCCTGCACCCAGAACGTCGACGTGTATTTTGCGAAGACCTGCTCGAGCCCGCGTGTCACTTCGGACAGGGTCCGCACATGTGTATCGGGTGTCAACGGTGTGTGCATGGAATGGGAAAGGGTGGCGGAATGTCTTCGGACGCTGGCGTACAAGATACGCAGCGACGCCGTGGCGGACCATATCCGCCCGCGCTTCCTAGCGCAGCACCAGCATGCCGCGGATCAGGCGGCCGGCATGTTCCAGCCAATAGGGATAGGCCCCGGGAGCGAGTCCGGCGGTGGAGAAACGCTCGCCGCCGCGCAGGTCGCGCAGCACGATGCGGCGCCCCTGCAGATCCGAGAGCAACACGGTGACTCGTCCGCCCGCACCGCGCGTTTCCACGGTGATCGCGTCACCCGCGCGCGCAACGGACGGATAATGATAGGCCTCGCGCGGCGCGGCACCGTCCGGCGGATGCAGCGCCGACGGTGTGCCCTCGCGCGACACATAGAACTGCCCGAGTGCCGTGAGAGAATTGCCCGCCGAAAACACGATGGTCCCGTCCGCTCCCGCCACGGCCGAATCGGCCTTGTCGCGCGCGGATCCCCATGTCGCGCCCTCGGCGTTGGCGGACCGCTGATACAGCGAGTATATGCCCGGCTCACCCGCCTGGTTTTGTGTCACGGGTCCGTATCCTTCGAACACGATGGCCGCGGGCGGAGTGATCGTTGCCTGTGTACCGTAATTGTCGGCCACCCAGTAGCTGCGGCTTCCGGGCGACAGCGAGGGCCGTGTGTCGGGCTGCGCCTCCAGGCGCGACACCACCACCTCGCCCGCGGGCGGTTGACCCGCCGGCGGAACGACGAACGTGACACCCGTACCCGCAAACGTGTGTGCTCCCTCGCCGTTCACCACGCGCCGCGCGCTGACTCCCGCGGCGACGGGCACTGTGGATGCGGTGCGGGCGGCAGACCCGACAAGCTGCGCGTGTCGTGTCGCGACGCGGTCGCCCGCGCGTCCGTCATTCTCGTTGAATTGATAATAGGCGACGAGTCCGTTGTCGGCGGCCGAGGGGAAGCGCGCGCTGTTGCGTGTCAGATGTATCCGCTCGCGGATCTCCTCGCGCGAGAGCGCGCGATCGTAGAAACTCACCTCGTCGATCAATCCCTTGAAGTAGCGGCTCCCCCAGTGATTGTAATTGCCGAGCAGCATGCCCGCCGTGAAGGCCACGGTGTCGTTCGCGTGATGTGCCGACCATCCCCTGCCGTTCACGTACAGCGTGATGCTGTCGGGTGTGGCGACGAGGGCGACGTGTGACCATTCGCCGGGCGCAACGCGCAGTCCCGATCCGATCCACCAGCGCCCGTGCGGCGGCCAGTAGTAATGCAGCTCGTTATCGCCGTCTACATTGATCTCGACGCGGTTGCCGGAAATGATGGCCGCAAACGAGGGCTGTATGCCGTCGGGCTTCACCCACGCGCTGAAGGTGAATCGGTTCGTGCGCAAGCCCAGCGGCGGCACTTCCACCAGACCCGGATCCGTATTGCCTCCGAGCGCGACCGCCTGGCCCGGCAGCGAATCGGGGGCGCAGCCGCCTGCCTCGACGGTGATGAAGTCGGTGAGTGTCTGCGTGCTGACTTCCGATCCCTCCGTGACGCGCAGGGTCACGCTGTACACACCCGGCGCCGCGTACACGACGCGCGGATTTTTTGTCGCCGCGCCCGCGACGTGAGACGCGCCGGGGAACGTCCACACCCACGTGTTCCCCGACCCGCCGCGCAGCACGGACCGGTCCGCAAAATAAAATGTGTCGCGCGGACAGTCGGTGCGCTGTTTGTCCACCGATATCTGCGCGACGGGTTTCGAGGTCTCGTACAACGGCGCTTCCCAGATGCCCATGTCGGATCCGCTGCGGATTTTCCCGTCGCGATAAAACGGACGCAGCACACGCGTCGCCAGCGACACGGGCAGGCCGTCGGCATAGGGCGCCCAGTCGCTCATCGTGTTGTTGCGGTAGTACACGGATCCGGGCGCGGTGCCGAGATACACACCCCCGTCGGTGCCGAGCTGATGCACGATGTACGAGGGCCGCGACTGCTCGATCACGGGTGTGGTCCAGTTTGTCCATGTCGCGCCGCCGTCGTCGGATTTGAACACCTTGCCCGACGTGCCGCCGGAACGCAACGCCACCCACAGCTCGCGGTCGTTGTCGCCGCCCGCCGCGATGGTCATCACACGCCGCTGGCCGCCGTTGGTGTTGGGAAGCAGACTGCAGGGCGTCCACGTCGCGCCCGCGTCATCGCTGCGCCATATCGCCGCGTCCCACACGACGTTTGAACGCACCGACACGTACAGCACCGACGGATTCGCGCGCGGTATCCGTATGTGTTCCACCACGGCGTTGGTATCCTGCGCCAGCGCGAAGCGATGCAGCAGCCGGTACGAGGCGCCCGCGTCGGTGCTCTTCCACAGGCCGCTCTTGAAGCCGATGTACACGGTGCCCGAACAGCGCGGATCGAAAGTCATGCCGCTGAATTCGGAGTGGTAGTAACTTTCGTTCGGCCACAGGCCGACGGAAAATGGGATGGGTTCGTCCGATATTGTGCGCGGCAGTTCGTAGCCGCCGATGTCGGAGAAGTAGGCGCGGCGGTTGTTGTCGGGATGGATGTAGCCCGTGGCGGCCTCGCCGCCGCCCATTCGCAGGAAACGCCCGTCGGGATAGCCTTCGATGAAGGCGGTGTTGCCGTTGTGATAGCGGCCGCCGACAAACACGTCGTCGTTCCAGCCGCCGTCGAAACCCCAGAAGTCGCTGCCGCTCACACCGTCCATACGCGGCTCGTGTGTAAGCGCGAAGTCCCGCGAGTAGTTGATGCCGCCGTCGGAACAGATCCACAGCTCGCCGCTGCGCGCATGCAACCATTGCATGTCGGGATGCGCCCAGGGCAGGCCGCCCGCGTAGCCGCCGAGCGCGGTCCACGTGGCGCCCGCGTCGCTGCTGCGCCACCAGCTCGTGCCGCCCGCGACCAGGTTGTCGGCGTCGGCCGGATCGGCGATGATCGCAAAATCGTAGAAGCCCTGCGAGAGTCCGTCGATGCCGTCGGCGGCCGAGAGGTTGGTGTGCCCGGGCACGCTGTACGGTTCGCCCACCAGTCCGCCGGGATTGGTGTTCACCCACGTGCGGCCCGCGTCGCTGCTCATGAACACACCCGCGTAATTGTGTAACACGTCGGGATCGGGCATGCTGGCGCCGATCAGCGCGTACACGCGGTCGGGCGCGGCGGCGCTGACGGTGAGGCGCACGCCGTACACCTCCTGCTTCGACGAGGGCTGCCACCAGCCCGGCGCACCCGCGCTGAAGTGTGCGCCGTGATCGGTCGAACGGCAGAACAGCGCGGCGTTGGCGCTGTCGCGCACGGTGTACACGATGCGCGGATCGGTTGGATGGGCGGCGACGGACCAGCACTCGCTCGTAAGCGGCTTTGTCCACGTCTGCCCCGCGTCGGCGCTGTGCAGCAGTCCCTTGTTGGTCGCCGCGCACAACAGACGCGGATCGTCGGCCGCCACCAGCATGTCGTGTGTCCACAGGCCGCTCTCCGCGTACACGGTGTTCCACGTCTGCCCCGCGTCCGTGCTTTTCACCAGGCGGCCGTCGGTGCCCGCGTACACGACGGACGGATCCACCGGATCGATTTTCACCGGCCGCACGCTGCCGTGTACGATGCCCTTCGAAATCTGCGACCACGTCAGGCCGCGGTCCGACGAACGCCACATGCCGCCCGTCTCGCCGCCGGCATACAGGATATTCGGGTCCGAAACACTTTGGTCGAGGCAATAGACGTTGGTTTGCCAGGTGACCGTGGTGTTCTCCGCGCCCGTCGCGCGTGTGGTTTTGGGTCCGATGAAGGTCCACCGCCCCGCCGCGCCGGACTTCGCAAGCCCCTCGCGTTCCGCGCGCAGGCGCCGTTCCGTCGCGGCCTGTTTCGCCGCATCGGGCAGGCGGATGCGTCCGTCGGCCTCCACATATGGCGCGCGCCAGCGGCGGTAGCGCTTGTAGTACTGCGTGAATTCGTCGCGCACGACGGGCCGTTGCGCGTACCAGGCATCGAAGGCCGAATCCACTGTGCGGGTATCCAGGGGATCGTCCTCCAGCACACGCACCCAGTCGGGGCGCGCCGTATTGCCCGCCTGCGGCACTGGCTCGCGCAACTGCGCTGCGGCGGTAAGGGAAAGGAGCAGGATCAAGGCGAGCAAACGTGCCATGCTGGTGTCCGATGCGGGTGTGCGGGAAGAATGAATGTCAGAGGCACAAAGATACACAATCGATCGAATTGCCCCGTCTCTCACGCTGGAATCGATTCGTGCCTCTTGTTGGATTCGATTCGTGCTTCTCGTTGGATTCGATTCGTGCCTCGTGGTCGATTCGATTCGTGCCTCTTGTTGGAATCGATTTGTGCTTCGTGGTGGATTCGATTCGTGCCTCTCGTTGGATTCGATTCGTGCCTCGTGGTGGATTCGATTCCTGCCTCCCGTTGGATTCGATTCATGCCTCGTGTTGAATTCGATTCATGCCTCGTGGTGGATTCGATTCCTGACTCCCGTTGGATTCGATTCGTGCATCGTGGTGGATTCGATTCGTGCCTCTCGTTGGATTCGATTCGTGCCTCGTGCTGGATTCGATTCGTGCACAAGACACAGCGCACAGAGCGCTGTTGCCTGAAAACGCAGTTCCACGACCGCCAGTCCATTTGGAAAAAATCCCCTGCTTTCGCATATTGACCCCGCACGCGTAGCTCAGTTGGTAGAGCAGCTGACTCTTAATCAGCGGGTCAGGGGTTCGAGTCCCCTCGCGTGTACCAGCGAAAGCACGGAAAACCGCCCAGAAATGGGCGGTTTTTCTGTTTTTCATGAGGTTGGGACAAAACGGACCTCGCAGTCCGGATACCCGGATCGTGACGGGGTGTAACGGATTCGGGTAGGAAAAAAGTAGGAAAGCACACGATTGGATGTTCATCCGAGGAACATATTCAGGAACCTGAATGATTGAGTCTACGATTCTCATTGAGGTTACCCCTTTCCTTTGGACAATTTGATGGGTGATTTAGGCGAGAGTAGGTGGTGAGTTCACGAGTCTCATGAGACCGGCCCGCGGTGCCCCCAAACGGCCCAGGCGGGCTCAGGATGTTGGGAGCAGCCGCTCCAGAAACGCCTCGTGTGGCGTCCGGTAGCCAAGCGCCTGATGCTTGCGCTTGGTGTTGTAAAACGTCAGGTACCATTCGAGCCCTTCCCGCAGCTCTTTGCCGTTGTGGTAGTCTCGAAGGCCCTAGACTTTGCGTTAATCCGTCCACCAACATATGTTATACGTGTTTCGCCGTGTCGCTCCGAATGTTTTAGCGATAATCCCGGCAATGTTGGTCGGATAAACCCGAATCTAATGGGCGTACAAATCAGAATGTGTAGGTGGACCTTATAAAAAACACTCTCATGAGATTCAATTATTGGCCCCCATCCGACTTTGTCCAAAGAAAAGGCACCATGTGTTTGTGACACCTCGACAATGAGCGAAAAAACAAAAGAGAGCTGGTCTGAAAAGGCCGGAGAGAAGGCTATAGCCCTGCAGCGGGAAGTTGATGAACACTTGTTAGGCCTTGGCTTTTCAAAGAACTGTACTGGCTACTTCCTAGAAGGAGATGTATCAAAGCAGCGCATCCGCGACCTTCACTCCGCCCATCGCAAAGACGTCCTTCAACAGAACCAGGCCTTCGTAGAGACCTACGCCGCAGGGTTGATCGATTCTTTTGCAACAGGCCGCCAAGTGGATCCAGCGGCAATCGACCCAGAACTAGTAGAAGTCAGTTCTGGGACACCCGAGGCTCGGTTGTTCCGACTCGCATGCCTACTTTGGTCTGTTCCTGTTTCACAAGGCTTTGGCAGGCGACTACGGTTTCTCGTGCGTGATCGCCAGAATGGTTGCCTGATCGGCCTTTTCGCGCTGGGAGATCCGGTCTTCAATCTCTCCGCACGAGACACATGGGTTGGGTGGACCCACAAAGACCGGAGTGAACGCCTAGTTCATGTGATGGATGCATACGTTGTTGGAGCAATGCCTCCGTATTCCTTCCTGCTTGGTGGCAAACTCGTGGCTGCGACGATGGGTAGCGACGAAGTCAAGGCTGCTTATGACCGCAAGTATCTTGGGCGCGAAGCTGTGATCAGTGGCAATGAGCACCGAGCCAGATTAGTTCTCCTGACAACAACCTCTGCGCTTGGGCGGTCGTCAATCTACAACCGGCTCAACATCCCTGATGGCCCTCGCTTTGTACGCATCGGCGCAACAAAGGGTTTCGGGCATTTTCATCTCTCAGGTCATGTATTCGACTCATTACGTAGCTATCTCGAAGAGATCGGCCATCCATACGCATCCGGACACAGATTTGGTATGGGGCCTAACTGGAAGATTCGGGTCGCGCGGACGGCGCTTGAAGCAATTGGTATTGACGGCAATGCGGTACTCAAGCACGGGATTGAGCGAGAGGTATATGCTGTCCCGCTTGCGAGAAATTGGCGTGAGATACTGCTCGGCCAGCATCGGAATGTCCGTTCAATGACGCTCCCCCTTGGTGACATAGTGACGTTCTGCCTCGAGCGCTGGGTGTTGCCTAGGGCGGAACGTGATAAGCGGTATACGAGATTTGCACGAAAGCGCATCATTGAGTGCTTGCAGAATGGTGGACCAGGGCCTGCATGGTAGATGAACAGCGATCTCTCTCACTGGCAGCAGCACCTCACTGCTCATTTTCAGGACCTCGCTTCACAACGAAATGGCGCTGGTGGAAGCACACCCATTTTCGCACTCGAACACGGGCTCGAAACCACTGAGTTACAGGCACTAGCGAATAGTGTACGAACTCACATCGCAAATTACGCGCCTTCCAACGATCACACTCTCCCTTGGATAGTTTACGCTACCGAACTCGGTTACGGCTACGCGGGGAATGAGTACTGGCAGACCTTCGAGGATAAGACGCCAGGTTGGACGTTGAACGGCAAGCGCAACTGGATTCGGGATGCCTTTGACGACTTCCAGAGGAAGTTCGCGGGTGCCAAGCCGTCTGGCCCGTGGGCGGAGCAGTTCTCGATCATTGCGTGGCCTATCACGCACGCAATCCTCCCGTGCGACCTGCAACAGCAACTCGCGCGCATCCTCTACGAACTTCGGCACTCGTTCTCTGGCGAACTCTTCGACGAGCCGCAGCGCCTAGGGGACTTCATCGCGGCGCGGAGTTGGAACGCGTCGGCGCGCTTCCAGAACCTCGTGCAGGCGCCGGCGCTCGTCGGTCAGATCGCCGCCGCGCTCCTCCTCCAGGGGAAGGAGGGCTTCAAGACGCTGCTCCACCCTATGACGCTTAAGCGTATCGGCGATGACGTCGACCGCGAGCGTCGTGGTCGCGACTGGCTGCGCGGCGCACGCCGAGCGGCCGAGGAGCGGGCGAAGATCCGAGGGCTGACCATCGGCAGGACAACGAACACCACGTTCCGGCGACGTGAGGAGGCCCGAGAAGAGGTCGTACGACTCGGCATCGAGCCGCGCCTCTTACTGCGACCCATCGAGAAATCACGCTGGGAAATCTCGCTCGAAATCCCAGACCTCTCGCACCTGCTCCTCCGCTTCCCGCAGGTGCGAGAGATTCTCACGGATTCGCGATGTACCGTCGCGGGCGCGGCGGGGCGCCCGCTCGCGAGGGGGCGCTGCGTGCACGGTCCCCTACGCGTCACGCTCAGCCGCTGGCCCCGGCCCGACGATGTACTGCTGAAGTTCGAGCACACCGACGCGCAACTCGAGTACCTCCTACGCGCTGAGTGCATGCTCCGTCCTGGCACTTCGTGGCTCTTCAAGGTCGCCAGTGATGGCCTTGCCTACGAGTCTCGCGGATTGCGCGTGCGTGCGGACTCGAAATACCTGATTGTGAGCACCGAGCCATTTTCCCGCTCACCCGTAGCACGCCCGGTCGAACTTACGTGCCAAGGGGTACACGCTGTGCTCATCGACATGCCAGCCGCACTCACGTCGGAGTGGGAGCAGGCACTGAAGCAGTTCCAGGTCACCCAGGCGAAGTCGATCGAGGTGTGGCCCGCTGGCCTCGCGGCGGTCTCATGGGACGGCGAGGGATATGGCGAGTGGCTCGCATCGGAGACGCCGACACTCGCGATCCGCTCAGACCACACGATCGATGAACTCACCATCGCGATGCGAGAAGGCCCGTCGCTATCCCTGCTGCTGACCGGTACGCCGGCCGGTACGCCGATCTTCGTCGAACTTCCGCCTCTCCCCGTCGGGCTCCACAAATTCAGCGTTGCTGCGCGTAGTGGGAGCGATGCAGACTCCGAAGTCATCGGCGACCTGGACGTCGTCATGCGGGTCCGCGAGGCGCGCCCCTGGTCGCCCGGGGCCACCGCGCACGGCCCGCTTGAAATGTCGTTGGATCCCATCGCGCCCTCACTCGAACAACTCTGGGAGGGTAAGGTCGATATTGAACTCCGAGGCCCAACCGGCCGTAGCATCGAGTGCGTTTTATCACTCTTTGAAAGAGCAGGTGCCGACCCAGTCCTCGAGGTGTCAATTCCTCCCATGCCGCTGCCGCTGCTACCCACGCAGTGGAGAACCCACTTCGCGCGGTATTTTCGCGAGAACAAGCAAGTACAGCGACGGTACGACGATGCACGACTGTGTCGCCTCATTTTTGCCGCTAGCGAGTTAGGGGTGTTCACCCTTGAATGCGAGAGGGCGTTTGAGCCGCTGCGCTGGGTACTCCGTCGGCACGGCGATAGTGTCAACGCACGACTCGTTGATGATAGCGGTGCAGCGGGGGAGCCAGAGGTTCTGTTCTTCAGTTTCGAACAGCCGACTAAGCGCGTTCAGTTGTCGCCCCTGCCTGAATTCCCAGTTGAAGCACCGGGCGGTCTATTCATGGCACGACGCGACGGCGTCACTGCGGGCCTCCTCGCAGTGCCTAGAACAATCCGAAACTTTGCAGATCTCGGGGCTACCCCACAAATCGAAGGCATTGCACGCTCCGCTGACGCAGTAGTTGTGGCACTCGAGTATGCCCATCTGTGGGAGATGGCCAGATCCTCTGGAGACATACTTTCTTCGCACAAACGACGGTGCGTCCTTCAAGCATTTTCTGGCCACATTGTTTCCCTGCTCGGCGGCGAACAATGGGCACGTGCGGAAAGAGCACTAGGATCCAGTACAGCTAGAGATATCTCAGTTCTAAAGGACGCTGTTTCGAGCCGCGCTGATCAGCGGGGCATAGCCGCAGCCATTTTTCTTGAGGCCGCCGAGTTGGCCACTTCCGACATCGAGGCACGGGTGAAGCGCCTTGTGGAGCTAGCTCACAGCTTTCGCATTCAAGTTCCTGCCGCACCTTACGAGGCCCAGCGGCTTGCTGAGCTAGCGCTGCGCATCGCCAGCAGACCCGGCCATCCGGCCATTCTGAGGGCGAGGCACGACCTGAAACCAGCAATCCGAATGCTACTCGATGAAGTGCCCATTCTTGCAAGAGCTGCCAGGTTCTTGGTCATTGCCACGGATCGCCACCTCGAGTCACGGACCGTAGCGGACGAGACCTACGCGGGATGGGGGTGGTCAGCATGAGGCGCCTCACCGCTGAGGAGGTACACGCGCAGAAGATCCGCGAACTGGGGCTCGATCCGGAGACGCTCGACCTGACGACGCCGGAGGGTCTCGCAGGCGCGCTGCGTCGGGCTGCGAGCTACCTGTGTCCGTGCTCTGCGGCGACGCTCTTGCGCGCCGTCGTGCGTCCGCTGCGGGGCCTGGTGCCAGACCTCCAGAATGCAAAGGAACTCGTCGTGGAGACGCTCGAGGCAATGATCTCACACGGCGACATCCTCGAGCAGCCCGAGTTACAAGACGGAATGCCGACGGCGCGCCTACTGCTTTACGCCGCGCCCGCGAGCTTCGTCGTCCGTCAGAGTGGTCTCGTGGTCCTCCTCGGCATCGCCGCCGACCAACTCTCACCGCTGCCCTCAGAGTTAGAGCGGCGTATCGAGTACCTCGGGCACGTCCGCCGGCTGATCCCGTCGTCGCCGACCGAAGACCTTCGCGGCGAACTCCGCCAGCTCGGCTTGCTCGAGCTCGCGGCCGACGCGTGGCTCAAGGGACCGAAGCCCTGCACTGCGTCGCAGGCGGTGGCTACGAGTGACCAAGCCCTCGATGTCGTACCGCCGTCGAGGGACATCCCCGGGCTCCTGCTGCTCGACCCGACGAAGCCCGTCCGGTACTACAGGGGGCGTTGGGTCAAGCCGAAGGCACAAAGTGGGCGCTTCGTCGGGCGGCGGCAGCAGGCCTACGGCGCCGATCTCTGGTGCTACGTCCACCTGACGAACGGGCAACCTGAGCGGATGATCGACCTCCCGCAGCGCGGGAGTCGGTGGCGCGGGTGCGACGAGGCGTGGCACCTCCAGATGGCGATCGACGCGCAGCGGGGCGTGCCCCAGCGCTTTCGCGTCACCCACAACGGAGAAGCTGTCGTCCTCGAGTTCTTCTCGCCGGTGCCTGCTTGGGCCCGTAGACGATGGGACGCCATCGGCGAGCCCGTCCCGAGCAGGGGAAGCCTCTTTGCTTACCGAATCCCGAGGGCGGAGATCGACGAGGAGCGACGGTTCATGCGCCACGCGCTCTGGCTGGAAGAGATGACAACAGGTTCCCGGTAGAAAACAGGAAGACAACGATGGCACTTACGATCGGAGAGACGACCCAACAGCTCCACCGCGCCCTGCGCGATTACATCGAGGCGGCGTACCACGTGAGCCACTGGACGCTCGTCGACCAGCGCGGCGCGCTGCTCGACAAGGTCGGCGTCATCCACCAGCGCCCGTACCTTGAGAGCACGCCGCGATACAAGGCCGGGATGAAGTTCGCGGAGCTTGGCCTTCCGCAGGCTGCGCTCGACATCTTCACGTCAGTCTCGGCGCCGAATGGCGACCTCGGACTGCTGCTCCACGACCCGCCGTACCAGCACCAAGCGCTCTCGACGCAGCTCTCGCTCGTCGATGGTCGCAGCCTCGTCGTCATGACCGGCACCGGATCAGGAAAGACCGAGTGCTTCCTGCTCCCGATCCTCGGCAAGCTCGCCAAGGAGGCGAAGGCAACGGGCGGGGCATTCGGAGAGACTAGCGCGGTACGCGCGCTGGTGCTCTACCCGATGAACGCGCTCGTCAACGACCAACTCGGACGCCTCCGGCTGCTGTTCGGCGATCCACGCATCGTCCAACGCTTCGACGGTTGGTCAGGGCGGCCCGCGCGATTCGCGCGCTACACCAGCCGCACACTGTACCCGGGCGTGCGCCACAAGGACCCGAAGAAGAACCGGGACGGAGATCGGCTCAAGCCGATCGGCAAGTACTATGTGAAGAACCTCGAGGTCGCTGCTGGGGCGGAACCGTCACCGCAGCGTGATGCCGCTGCACAGCTCGTAGCCGAGTTGAAGAAGCGCGGCAAGTGGCCGGCGAAACCGGATCTCACTACGTGGTACGGGTCGGGCCACTACTTCGACAAGAAGAACGATCGGTTCAAGCGCTGCGTCACGCTCCCCGGCGACCCCGAACTCATCACCCGTCACGAGGTCCACGCGGCACCGCCCGACGTCCTCGTCACGAACTACTCGATGCTAGAGTACATGTTGATGCGCCCGCTCGAGCGCCCCATCTTCGATCACACGCGCGAGTGGCTGGAGAAGAACCCCGACGAGAAGTTCCTCCTGGTTATCGACGAGGCGCACCTTTATCGCGGCGCACAGGGCGCCGAGGTCGCGTTGCTGATTCGGCGCTTGCGCACCCGACTGGGCGTTCCACCAGAGCGACTTCAGGTCATCTGCACGAGCGCCAGCTTCAAGGACGCGGACTACGCGGTCGAGTTCGGCGCACAGCTGACCGGCAAGGACCCTGACGATTTTCGCAAGGTACAAGGCGAACTTCTCGAACGCCCCGGCGCAGCCAAGGGGACGGCAGCCGACGCCGCCGCGTTGGATGCCTTCGAACTCAACGAATTCTACGATGCAGCCAGCGACGCTGACCGCGTCAAGGTGATCGAGGGCTTCCTTAAGTATCGCGGCGTCCAAGCGCCGTGGAATCTGCAACCCTCACTCTACAAGGCGCTGGAGTCGTTCGGCCCAATGTCGAGCCTCGTCAACGCGACGATGACTGAGGCGCAGCCGGTCGATGAATTGGGCGTGAGGCTCTTCGAGGAAGGTGTCCCGGCTGCCGTCGCTTCGCGCGCCGTAACGAACCTCATCGCGCTGGGCAGCGTGGCGCGCAGGGAGCCGACAGAGCCGGGCCTCCTGCCCTGTCGAGTCCATTCCTTCTACCGTGGCCTCGCGGGCCTCTGGGTCTGCATGGACCCGAACTGCACGAGCCTCCCGGCGGCCATGCGCGGCGGACCAGCAGGCAAGCTCTTCAGCCAGCCGCGTGACTCATGTGACTGCGGCGCGCGCGTGCTGGAGTTGTTTACGTGCCGAAACTGCGGGACCGCCCACGCTCGCGCGTACACGGATAACATCGACCAACCAGACTTCCTGTGGTCCGAGCCGGGCGGCGCGTTTCGAACGCTCGCGGGGGTCGTTGACGCGATCTCTCCGCTTGATCTCCTCCTCGAGCAGCCGGTGTTCGTCGAACACGCTGAACCCGCCGACTACGATCTCGTCACCGGACGCCTGAACCCGCAGAAGACCGGCGCGCGAAACCGCAAAGTCTACATCCGGGCCACTCGAAATCAGCCCGTCACGGACGAGGAGCCGCAGGACGAGAACCCTGGTGAGTTTCGTCCGTGCGCCGTCTGCGGCGAGAGCGCGTCCTTCGGGCGGACGTCGGTCCAAGACCACCAGACGAAGGGCGATCAGCCCTTCCAGGCGCTCATCGCCAAGCAGATTCAGGTGCAACCACCGAGCCCAGTGGAGGCGACGCGGCTCGCGCCGCTGCGTGGCCGAAAGGTCCTCATCTTCTCCGATTCACGTCAGACGGCAGCGCGCCTCGCGCCGAACCTCCAGACGTACTCGACCCAAGACGCGATGCGACCGTTGATGGTGGCGGGCTACGATCGGCTAGTGCGGGCGGCGATCGTCAACCCGCTGCTGTCGCTCGAAGACCTCTACCTGAGCGTCCTGATCTCGGCGAAGGACATGCACGTTCGACTGCGTCCAGAGTTGAAGTTGGGGGAGTCCTTTCAAGACGAACTCGTCGTGGAGGAGGCCGTTCGCGCAGGCGCGCTCACGCGGGATACGGATCTCCTGCAACTCCTTGTGAGGCTTCGTGGCTCCGCGCCCCCCGAGGCGCTGCTGAGGGCGATCACGACCTCGCTGCTCGATCGTTACTACGGCCTTGAGGCGCTGGCACTCGCCTCCATCGTTGAACGCGCGGAGCACACCGCGAAGCTCGTCGCGTTGCCCAACATTCCCGGCGTCGCCGAGACGCCGGACGAGAAGATCGCGCTTGGGCGGGCTTGGCTTCGCTGTTGGCGCCGTGCTGGATTCTGGCTCAGCAGGATGCCGCCCGCGTGGTGGAAGAAAGACGTGAAGCCGACCTCCGGCAAGTTCACTGACCTGAACAACCTCCTCGTAGACAAGGCGACCAAGAAACAGTTCGAACAGGACTGGGTCCCCACGCTGTTGGCGTTGTTCGCGGAGCAGATCGCCCCCGGCAAGTATAGGTTGAAGGGCGGTGAGCTCTCGCTCTCCATCGGCGGCGCTTGGGCCTATTGCCAGTCTTGCAAGACAGCGCAGCGACCGCTCCCTGGTCGCGCGACGTGCATCAACTGCGGTCAACCAACAGCGGCGCCGATTGATCCAAGCACCGACAAGGTGTTCGTCGCCCGCAAAGGGTACTATCGCGCGAGCACCGTCGAGGCACTAAACGGGACCGCGCCGATGGCGCTCATCGCGGCCGAGCACACCGCGCAGCTCAACACCGCCCAGTCCGACGAGGTGTTCTCGAAGGCAGAGGAGCACGAACTGCTATTCCAAGACGTAGACCTCGGCGCTGATGGCACTGGTCATGACCGACCCGCGATCGACGTGCTGTCATGCACGACCACGATGGAGGTTGGTATCGACATCGGCTCGCTCTCTGGAGTTTCGCTACGGAACATGCCGCCAGCGCGCGCGAACTATCAGCAGCGCGCCGGTCGCGCCGGTCGTCGCGGGAACGCCGTTGCGACGGTCACCGCTTTCGGCAGCGCGGATAGCCATGACGAGCACTACTTCTCAAACCCCGACCAGATGATCCGAGGCCCCGTCGACGACCCGCTCCTCACGCTCGACAACAGCGAGATCATCCGCCGACACGTCACCGCGTATCTGCTTCAGCGCTACCACCAGGACAAGCTCCCCACGATCAAACCGGAGGAGCAGCCGCACCTCTTCGCGGTGCTCGGCACCGTGGCCGACTTCAAGAAGTCCGCGAAGGTGCTCAACCGGTGGGATCTGGAGAAGTGGCTTAAGGCGAACGAAGCGTCCTTGCGGGCCGAGGTCGAGACGTGGCTACCGCAACAGTTCTCGGCGGCGGGGAGGAAGCGCCTCTTGGACGAGTTGGTGCCGGAGACGCTGAGGCCGATCGACGTCGCGATCGAACTGGAGGCTCCTGCAGGCGCGCCATCTGCTCCAGCGGCGGTGAGCGCGCCCTCTCCTCCCGATGACGACGCGGAAGACGCCACCGTCGTCGAGGTGCCAGAGGAGGCAGGCGAAGAAAGACCCGTGCGCGGACCAGCGTCCGAGAACCTCCTCGATCGACTCCTCTACAAAGGTGTGCTCCCTCGGTACGCGTTCCCGACCGACGTCGCCACCTTCCACGTGTTTGACCAAGACCGATCTGGCTATCGGCCCGCGTTCAGGTTCACGCCGTCACAGGGCCTGCCGACCGCGCTGTCTCAATACGGGCCAGGCAAGGAGGTGTGGATCGGCAACAAGCTTTGGACCTCGGGCGCGATCTACTCCCCCATGAGAGACGACCGGTACCGTGCTTGGCAGAGCCGACGTCTCTACTTCGAGTGCAGCATTTGCCACTACGCGCAGACAACGCCGTTTGAAGGTGTCGGGCGCGGCGAGCGAAAGGACTGCCCAGCATGTGGGCAAGCAGGCACGTTCGGTCCCGCGACGCAGTGGCTTCGTCCACCGGGCTTTGCCCATCCAGTGGCGAAGGAGGAAGGCACATCCCCTGATGATATGCCTGCGAAGAGCTACGCGACGCGCGCGAAGCTCACTGCCTCGATGCAGGCCGCCCAGTGGACGCGGCTCAACGATCGCCTGCGTGTGCATCACATGCGCGAACACCTACTCGTCACCAACCGCGGCCCGCGGCAAGAGGGCTACACTTACTGCACGAAGTGCGGGCTTATCGAGCCGACCGCGAGCCCGAAGGGCATCGTGGGCGCAGCGCACAGTAAGCCTTACCCAGATCAACGCGAGCCAATGTGTCCAGGCGGCGGTGCGACAAAAGGTCTGGTCCTTGGGACCGACTTCATTACGGACGTGCTCCTGATCGCGGTACGCGTCGACGCGCCGCTCACGCTCGTTCCAGGTATGCTCGCCACCGATGTCGCGCTGCGCACCATCTGCGAGGCGGTGACGAAGGCCGCTTGCGGGCGACTGGAGTTGGAGGCCAACGAACTTCAGGCCGAGTACCGTCCGGCGCTCAGCCCAGAGGGGCGTGACGGCCTCGAAGCCGAGATCTATCTCTACGACACGCTCCCCGGCGGCGCTGGGTTCTCCAAACGGGTCGGGGAGATCGGGCTCACGATCTTTGAGGACGCGCTCAAGTTCCTGGAGAGTTGCCCCGACAACTGCGATCGCTCCTGCTACCGGTGCCTTCGTAGCTACAAGAACAAGTTCGAGCACGACCTGCTCGATCGTCACCTTGGGGCGAGCCTGCTCCGCTTTGTCCTGCATAACGCGGCGCCCATGCTAACGGCAGACCGGGTCGCGCGTTCGACTGACCTTCTGTTTCAGGATCTCGATCGTCAAGGCATCGAGGGGCTCGTGATCGAGCGCGACAAGAGAGTGTCTGTGGTGGGTCTTGGCGACATCGTCGCGCCGATCTTCGTGACCAACGCGAGCGGCGCGCAGTTCGCCATCGGACTGCACGGTCCGCTGACGCCCAACGAGCCGACTGACGTGGCGCTCAAGGACGTAAAGGAGTACGCGACCTCGCTTGCCGTTCTCCTCGAAGACGAGTTGATCGTGCGTCGCAACCTGCCGGCCGCGACCCGGAAGCTCATCGAGAAGCTCGGCTGAAGGGGGACGCGGTGAGCGCGAACGAGAATACGCACTGGCGCGTCGTCACACCGGCAACATGGCCCGCTGCGCCCGCGGAGATGAGCGTGTCGACGCACGCGGAGATCGAGGAGTGCCCGAGACGCTGGGCGCTGAGCGCCGCTGAGTACCCTGAGCTTTGGAGCGGGCGCGGTTACCCGCCGAAGCTCCAGGTCGCTGCGCTTGCTGGCAGCGTCGTCCACTTAGCACTCGAGATCATCACGAAGCATCTCGCGAGCGCGGGCGTGCCGTCCATTGGTGATCCGAACGCACCGCAGGTGCTACGAGAACTCGGCGGATACACGCGGGTGGTGGAGGAGTGCGTGAAGCGTCTCCTCAAGCGCTTCGTCGACAACCCGCGCGCGGGCGTGCTGATGGAGCACGCGCAGCGGACCCTGCGCGGCCAAGTGCCCGCGCTTCGCGCGCGCGTGCAGTCGATGCTGAGCCGCCTCCGGTTGCCGAAGGGCGTGCTGGTCCCTACCGCCCCGTCGTCGCCGAAGTCGAGCAGTCCGCCGCCACGGCTCCCGCTCTTGAACGGGACGTACCCAGAGATTGAGGTGCGCGCGAAGAGCATCGGGTGGAAGGCGAAGCTCGACCTCCTCGTCCTCGACGATGGCGCATGCGAGATCACCGACTTCAAGACGGGGGCTGCCGACGAGACGCACAAGTTCCAGGTCCGCGTGTACGCGGTGATGTGGCGGCTCGACGACGAGCTGAACCCGTCAGGTCGGGTGGTGAAGCGGCTCGTGCTCGCGTACGAGAGCCAGGACGTTGACGTGCCCCCGCCGAGTGCATCGGAGATCGACGATCTAGGTCGAGAGCTCTTTGAGCGCCGACAGACCGCGGAGGCCGCGCTGGCCGCGCGCCCTCCCTCGGCACGCCCGAACACCGAGTCGTGTCGCTACTGCGGTGTGCGCCAGCTCTGCGACTCGTACTGGGG
Source organism: Ignavibacteriota bacterium (assembly GCA_016218045.1). NCBI lineage: Bacteria > Pseudomonadati > Ignavibacteriota > Ignavibacteriota bacterium. Next base: position 66,220 of record JACRFB010000045.1, on the reverse strand, counting down.
AAACGCCGTGCAAGTCGTCTCGGACGACGGCCACTTCGGGGATGTCGAGTTGAAGATCACCGGGCGGCACGGACCGACGAGTTGGGACGCGGTGGTCGTGCGCGCGCGTGACCTACCGGCGAAGACGGCGGCGCTACTGCGGCTCCAACACCCCAAGGAGTTCAAGACGGGGACGCACGTGCGCGTCCTTGACGGCGCGCTAGCGCGCGATCCCGAGGATGCAACCGCCCCGGCGATCGTCACGCTCAGCGCGCTGAGCGAGGCATATCACGTCGAGTAGGGATGAGATTCGACTCTCCCGACTTACTGGTCCACCCCCCGGCGCGCAGGGCAGGCCGACGTGCGCGCCGTTGCCCGCGACTCGCGCCATACGCGGGACCGGCAGACTGCGCGCGCAACGTGCCAACGTGGGTGCCCGTTCGCAGCCCTCGCGGGACAGCGCCCCGATCATCAACAGTCCCGCCCCGCGTGGGACAGTTGATCATTGGGTCACGATCCCGGAAACCGACAGTCGTCTGTTAACCTCGTCTCGGCTTCTCTCTCCCCACGGGCACGAGATGATTGAGCGAACGCCGTCCCGCGCGTGCCCGACGTGCTCGTCTTCAAGTCCGCAGCGCTCTCCGTGTGAACGCCGTCCCGACGCTTGTCGCGCTCGCGAACGCGCAAACTCTGCGGACTCAGCGGGAAAAAGACGAAACCCCAAAATGAAAGTCGCAACTCCATATTAAAGTCGCGCGTACATTTCCATTCTGCCGGTTCCCATGATCCATACAGCCTGTGTTATTCAGAGATGCGCACCCGCTCCTCGCGCAGCCATCCGTCGTCCCACATGTCGTGGCGCAGCAGCGTGCCGTCCTCATCCCACACGCGTTCATCACCGTCGGGACGGCCGTTTCGTACCGCCAACTCCCAGCGCGGGCGGCCGCCTGGGTAGGTGTGGCGGTAGAGAATGCCGGCGTGGTCGTCTAAGGGGGTGGCTAGTCCCGCGCGTAGGGTACCGCCCTCGCGGAAGCTGAAATAATCGCTGCGTGAGAGGACGGCCGTGTGGTGCACGATGTTCTTCAGAAGACCGTTCTCGTGGTACCAGCAGGTGCGGCCGCGCGGCTCGCCATCGACGAGGCGCCTTTGGCAACGCACGGCGCCCGAGGCAGAGATTTCCGCGGCGCCCTTGATCCGCGAGTAAGGAACATCGACCTTTGCGGCACACGGTTCTCCCGCCTCCTCACTCGCGCACGAAACGGATCTTGCATGAGATCGGACGATAGTCGGCACCCCTTCTCCACATCACACCGGGACGATTGGTCCTGCGGCGTCCTGCTCCTCGCAATTCTTCTCCTACTGCCGATGTGTGCCGCCTCCGGCACTCCCCAATTCCAACATCCTTCCCTGCCCGCCTCCCCGCTGCTGTTGCACGGTACGCCGTCGCACACGAATCCGAGCGTGGAAACGCGGGGTACGGACGCACCGTCGCTGTCCGGTTTGGCCGCGCTGCGTGGGTTGGAAGGTGTGCTGGCGTCGGTGAAGTCCGGCGGCTGGCTGTCGCGGGTGGACAACGCGGCGAGAGTAATGGATACGACGCGGTTGCTCCCCCACGCGCCGTTGCTGCCGCAGGCGCGGACGCTCGCTGCACCGGGGGACACTCTCATCGTCGGTCCCGGCAGCGACTCGCTGCGTATCACAGGGGTGTGGGAGCACACGGGCGCCATCCTCGTTGTCGGACAGGGACGGCTGATCTTCGACAACGCCTCCTGTACGATATACGGGAATGTGGTGGTGTGGGGCACATCGGCGGCGCTCGTCGTGCGGAACTCCACATTGTTTTTCCCGCAGGAATACTTCTATCAGCGCTCCATGATCGTGGCCGGCGGAGGCAGCGCGCTGTTCGAACGCTCGACGCTGGATTACGGGAGTCTGTCGCACTCGCTCGCCGTCACGGACTCGGCCTCGGTGCGCTACCGCGCCGTCACAGTGCGCGGCTTTACCACGTGCGGACTCTCGGGCCGCGGCAGCATGACCGTGGACACCTGCAACGAGACGGGCGAGTTCATTCTGCAGGACGAGACACGTATCGATTTCCGCGAAGCGCACACGGTGCTGCTGTGGTTCCGCGTCGGGGCAGGTCAGACCTTCCACACATCCTTCCCCGACGGTGCCGCGGTGGACAGTGCCACATTCGGCGCGGGCACACCGGGACTCGCCAACATCCACTACACCGCCTCGCTCAGACGCTGCACAAACGTCATGTGGGCGCTGATGCCCGCCCCCGCTTCGGATATTCGGATCGGCAACTCCGCTATACGGGCCATCGGCCTCTGGTTCACCGGCGCCGACTCGACGGCCGTGAGCGGACTGGTGAACAACAGCACATATACGCAGTTTCCCGCGCCGCTTGTCGACAGGACGCTGCTGCTCGAAAACACACGCGTGAGCACCTGGAGTCTGTACACGTTCGACCGCTCCGTCGTACACGTCACGGGTTGTATACTCGGCGAGATCGGCACATTCGGCGCGTCGCGGATGACCTGCGAAAAGGTGATGGTGGACGGCTCGGGCGGCTACCTGTTCGCCTCCGATACTTCGTTTCTGCTGTACGGTTTTTCGTCGGCCACCTGCCCCGTGCGCTCCGAGCGCAGCGGCGCGCTGGTCTTCGCCTACTCGGCGCTGAGCAACGGCGCGGCGAGCGCCATCGGCACATCCATCCTCATCGTGGTGCAGTCGGGTCTGCTGCGCGAGCCCGTCCCCTACGAGGGCTCCATCACCTGGCTGGCGGAAATCGGCACAGCCGCCTCGGCACGTGTCGGAGAACGCGTCGCGGTGACCGGATCGGCGTGGATCGATCGCGGACCAATAAGCGCACTGTTCGATTTCCGGAAATACGTCCTCTCGTATCAACGTCAGGGAGAAACACAGTGGACACGGCTGGCGGACACGGTGTTCCGCGAAGCGCGCAACGCCTCACTCGGCGAGTGGAACACCGCGGGCCTCGCGCCGGGTGTGTATTCCGTGCGGCTCACGGTGACTTCCGACACACGTGACGCCTTTTCGATTGATGCCCAGACGCCGATCACCCTGCTGCCGCCCGTGTCGGCAGTGGAGGATCCGTCCAGCCCTGTCCGCTTCACGGTGTACCCCAATCCCGCCGCGGATCACATCACACTCGACGGTGTACACGGCGACGTGTCCATCACCGACGCACTGGCACGTGAAATCTGGCGCGGCACTATCGAGGGCAGCCACATCATCCCCACGGCCTCCTGGCGCCCCGGTATGTATTTCATCCGCACACATACCGCCTGCGTGCGAGTCCTGAAGGTCTTGTAGTGCGCTGTGCGGACTGCGTGTGGGACGTGTGACGAGAAGGACGGAGGCGACCGTGTGTAAACCTGTTCATGCGATACGTCGCCGGGCGCGTGCCGCTTGACTTCCGTTCCACAAACCGGTAGATTCGGAGCGGGTTACCCTTCTCTCACCGCCCATGGGCGAACAAAACCTTGGAGCATGTCCTGTGTGGACTTGTGCCAGGCATGTGGGTGGAATAGTTCAGACAGTACTGTTTTCGAGAAGGCAGGTCATTCCAAAGTCCGTGGCATTCGTTGATACGTCCGTGCGTGTTCGGGACGGGCCCAGGCGACAGTTAGCCAGAAATAACGAAGGAGCAGGTCATGAAGACCTCTTGCGCAGCGATGGTACTTTTCGCCGTCGGTGTTTCCGTTTCGGTGCTGCGAGCACAGTCAGAGGACTGGCAGGTGTTTTATTCGACCAACTCCCCGCTACCTGGCGATATTATCACCACGATGGTGATGGACTCCGCCGGGGCCGTCTGGATTGGAACAGATGCCGGATTGGCACGAGTCGATCGGTTTGGATGGACGGTCTTCAAGCTGGACTCGATGTTCGGGCCGCTGTATCGCAAAATTACTGGAATGGTTGTGGACACCGCCGGCCGGCTGTGGGTCTGCGCTGATCAAGCGATATTCGTGTACACGGCCGGTTCGTGGTCAAAACGCTGGGACACATGGGCTAAATCGCTGACACTCGATCACGATGGGAACATCTGGTACGTCTCTACGGCAGGCATCGTAAAATACGATTTCGTCAGGACCACAAACTTCCCTCAGCCGGGATATACGCGCGATATATGCATCGATAAAGACAATAGGATAATCCTGGCCACATCCGGTGGGGTTCTGATTTTTGACGGATCGGCTACGATACAGCTCCGCAACTCCATCTCAGCGTGGGCGGTATGTAGAGGCCTGGGCGACACAGTATTCGTCGGCACAATTGATGGGCTCGGAGTCCTGACCCGCAATACGTATTACCCACGGGTGGTCACTCGAACCGAAACCGGACTGACTGCTTCATGGGTTGAATCGACTACCTACGATGCGGCGGGGCGGCTGTGGGTCGGCACAAATGTCGGCCTCGCCATGCTCTCGGCCGGGCAATGGACGTCGTTTACTGTCGGCAATTCTCGACTTCCGAATGGCCACATCCTCTGCCTGCTCCATGATCGTGCAGGCAACATGTGGATTGGCACAGAACAGGGCCTCGCGGTGTACCGATCCGGCGGCCCGATACTTTCGAGCACTCCACCCCCTGTATCGAACAGTGGTTTGGCCGCAGCTCCAAATCCATTTGTGGACCGGACGACCATTCAGGTCACCACTCGGCACTCGCGCGTGCTCCTCATCATCGACGCTCTCGGGAGAGTCGTACGGGAGCTGCAGATAGACGACGGACGTGAGTTTGCGGATTGGGACGGACGGAATAGCGCTGGCGAAAAGGCACCTGGAGGGGTGTATTTCGCTCAGCAGCAGCAAGCCGGTACCAGACCGACCCTGCTTTTGAAGTTGCATTGAGTAGTGGGAGAAAAGTGATTGGATGCTCTGATCCGGTACACTCAAAACGATAGCTTTTTGGTTGTCCAATTCGTCGTTCTGTGAACACGCACGCCATGTGAGCGAAACTCGGTGCACTCCCTGCGGCTCACGGTGACTTCCGACACACGTGACGCCTTTTCGATTGATGCCCAAACGTCGATCACCCTGCTGCCGCCCGTGTCGGCCGTGGAGGATCCGTCCCGCCCTGCCCGCTTCACGGTGTACCCCAATCCCGCCGCGGGTCACATCACACTCGACGGAGTACACGGCGACGTGTCCATCACCGACGCACTGGCACGTGAAATCTGGCGCGGCACTATCGAGGGCAGCCACATCATCCCCACGGCATCCTGGCGCCCCGGTGTGTATTTCATCCGCGCACATACCGCCTGCGTGCGAGTCCTGAAGGTCTTGTAGAGTGAGGCGGAGCCAACACAGATCGTCGCCCTCTTCCATAAGGATCTCCGAGCGATCAACAAACAACGGCCGACCCATTTCACCGAAAAGGATTTGAGCGCTACGGCAACCATCCGGTAATTCGAAACGTTGCCAGGATGGCGTACGCGAAATCGGCGGACGATACCATCCCTGCACGCGGCATCTCGCGGGTACAGCTAGGCGTTTCGTTCCATACTGCGTGCCGCGTCGCGGACGCCGTTGAGTATCGGATCGGAAATGTACTGCGGGAAATCGTCCGGGAGGTTGTGCGCAACCTCGTCGAGGACACGCGGTGTTTGGCGAATAAGCTCATCCAACAAGGAGTCGATCCGGCTTCCCAGTCCGCATCGCCGGGCTGTTTCGCGCCAGTGCCGCGGGAGAATTCGTTGCCAATGATACTGCCGGTGCTGTCCCATCACCGCCATCGCCATACGCAACTCTTGAACGGCGATCCTGCCCCGTCCTCTCCCGACGAAGGGGTGCGCGGAGAGGACGTCATAGAGGGGCGTAAGTCGATACCGGCCGCCCGCGTCGAGATGGATGCTGAAGTTTTTTGCGTGTCCGTCAATGGCCGCGAGCAGCCAGAAGACAAGGGCGGCCCGGAAAAAGGTCAACCGGTCTTCATCCGCGCGGCTCGATCCGAGCAGCAGATTCATGACCCGCTCTATTCCCGGCCCTCCTTCCGATTCATATTTTGCAGACGGGGCAACTCCGAATGCCTGACACAGATCCTCCTGTGGAAGCCGGAGTATCCATGTGCCGTCGTCAGCGACGCGGCGGTCGAATCGTGTCACCACCAGCGTGGATACATCTTCGAAACGTTCCATGCTGCATTCCGCAATAGGGAGGCCGTATGCACGGACGATGCGCGAGCAGATCCATTCATTTTCCACCGACTGCGAGAGATCGATTCCTCCCACGCCGGTTGTGCCTATGGGGAGTTTGAATATGTGGGTTGTCGGCGTCGTGCCCGCCGGCAGCCGCCATCGTCCACGATGCCGCAACAGTGCGGTCTTCTCTTGCGCGCCGGCCAACGAGATACGAAACGGTTCTGTGCCTCGTGAGCCGGGTGTGTTTGCTGCCGGGATGCCGCGCAGGATGCGCGCAATGTCGTGCACGTTGAGCACACTGCTCTCTATCTGCCGGACGTCCGGAGGCGCCATATCCATTGGCACAATTTGTACGGCGCCCGCACAGTCGCGCCCGATCTCGGCCAACAGATCAAACGCCCGTGTGGAACGCAAGCCGAAGCGGCGTTGAATTCGCTCTCGGATGGTGCGATTGTCTGGCAGGAGGTTCTCAAAATAGTCCTCCACCACCGCGCCCTGATGCGGCACTCCGGGATCCTGCAGGGGTAGCGACAACGACAGTGGTCTCGCTGCAGCGGACGACATCCAGGACGCTTCGTACGCGAGATGGTGCGTCCCGTTGCCTGAAATCGACCAGCGTCCCACTCGGTCGCCGTTCATCCAGAGATCCAGCGCTTGTGTCGTGTTCCGGCGCGCCATCGCTTACCACTCCGGGGCCGCGGGTGCACCCTTCGGCAGAATGACCAGTTCCAAATCAAGGGCCGACAGGAGTTTGAACAGCGTCTCGATACTCGAACCCGCTCCCTGCCCCCCTTCGATGGCGGAAACGGTCTTTGCACGCATGCCTACTTTCGAGGCGGCGCGCTCCTGTGTCAACCCCCGCGCCCTGCGATATCCGCGTAACACGCTTCCCAGTTGCGCGGGTGTGGCAATAAACTGCTGCATGAGTATCTCCGGCTGTTTGATTCACCCGAAATATACCCCGCAGGGGATAAACCCGCAATATCCCCTATGAGGGATATTTGTCAATTATCCCTCACGAGGGATGCCCCCCCTACCCCCGCACCAGCCCCGCCGCACCCAGACCCGCGGCGCGGCCGGTGGACCAGGCCCACTGGAAGTTGTGGCCGCCGATAGGGCCGAAGGCGTCGAGCAATTCGCCGCAGAGGAAGAGTCCGGGCACGGCGCGGCATTGCAGGGTTTTGGGCGCGACCTCGCCGAGGGCCACACCGCCGCCGGTCACTTCGGCCACCGCGTAGCCGCCGGTGCCGCTCACGGGTAACGGACACGCGGCAAGCAGCGCCAGGGCCGACGCCCTCTCGGCACGCGTGAGATGCGCGAGCCGCTTTTTCGGATCGAGTCGTCCGATATTCAGCAGCGCCGCGGCCAGCCGCGCGGGCAGCGCGCGCTCGAAGACGCCGAGCAGGGTGCGCGAGGGTTCGGTCTCGAACAGTCCGCTCCATCCGGCCTCGTCCCTGCCGAGCCACGACACGGTCACGGCCGCTGTCTCCATCTCCGCGCGCCGCGCGCGCGCCACCACATGCGACACGTCGAGCACGGCCGGACCGGAGTACCCGCGGTGTGTAAACAAGAAGCCGCCCGTGGCGCGGGCCGTGTGCGCGCCCCTTGTGGCGGAGACGGTCGCGAGTATGGTGAGGCCCGAGAGCGAGGCAAACGTCTGCCTCGCATCGTACAGCGGCGTGAGCGCGGGATAGGGATCGATACAGGCGAGTCCGAGGCGCCGCGCGATGGGGAAAATGAATCCGTCGCTCCCCGTGGAGGGCACGGAGAGTCCGCCCGTGGCCAGCACCACGGCGCGTGCCCGCAGCGGATCGGGACGGCTGTCGACCGCGAGGAGCCACAAATCACCCTCGCGGCGCAGATCTGTGACACGTGTGTCGCCGAGAAAAGAGACACCCTTCTCCGCCGCCAGACGGCGCAATACGTCGCGCACGTCGCGCGCGCGATGTGATGCCGGGAAGTATTTGCCGCTCTCCTCCTCGAGCACAAGCGGCAATCGCGCGGTTTCCTCGAAGAAGCGCCGCTGCGCGTCGAGCGGAAACGAGAGCAGTATGTTGCGCAGCGTGTTTTTGGAGGAGTCGGTGGTAAAGCCGGCCGCATCGGCGACAGACGGCAGTATGTTGCAGCGCCCGCCGCCGCTGGCGAGAATCTTTTTCCCTCCCTGTGAGGTGCGTTCTACGAGCAGTGTGTCCGCGCCCGCTTCGGCCGCAAAGATCGCGGCCAACAGTCCGGCGGCCCCCGCGCCGACCACAATCACCTCCGCCCTGCCGTTGTATTCCATTGCCGAAAAATAGGGCGCCGCGCCTCAGCGACAAACGCCAATGTACGGCGGCGGGCTCGGCGAAGGTCCCAAAGTGCGTCCCGCTGCGCACAAAAAAACAGAAAAAAGTACTGCGACGATTTTTTCCTTGCTTTTTCAATTTCACCACCATATATTCTTCGTGCTCGCAATCCCAATACTGCACTCACGACGTACGTAAGCTCCCAATGGGGGGGCGCTTGCGTGTGTCTGCTCCCGCCCAGCACATGTGCCGTGCAATGTTCGTGATTGCGGAGTGCCCACAACCCTCGGTCTGCAATGTCATGCCTCCCGCCCGTCGCGGCGGGAACACCACGCGGCTCGCGCCGCGCGACGGTGAACTATTGCCCGTCCCGTTCACAGCGTCACGGAGTACATCATGAGAGCCACGATTGGTATCTGCCTGTTTTATATATGGACGATAGCCGCATCCGCCCAGGAGTGTATTGTGTATCCGGGATCGCTCACTGTTCCGGCGACCTACGGGTGCAACGGAACCTGGTCGGAATTACACGCGCCCATTGTCCCCACGGGGAACCGCGCGTACGTCCCGCCCGCGGGCAATTACATTTCCTTTGTGCTGTCGGAGACCAACAAGTACGACATCCCGGCCGATCAGAATGATGTGACACTGATCATCAGTGCGCCGCAGGGATGGGAGTTCCGTTCGAATGTCGCAAAGCCGTCGTATGTGTATCTCGACAATTCCGGCGACATCAATCTTCCGATGAGCAGCGCCCTTGTTGTCACAACCACGGCCATCGTGCTGACGTTCAGCTCGAACACCAACACGAACAAGTCCGACGACATCTATTTCTGCAACATCGAGGCGCGGCCGACGACGGGAGTGATTTCCGCGGGCGGCTCGACGCGGCACATGCTGCGCCTTTCCACCAATCCCGGCACGGGTGTGTTGAACGGCATCGTCGAAAACACCACGAGCTTCGGGTCTCTCACAATCACGCCGGGCGATTTCGGCAGCGGCGGCTACCTCGCGTTTATGTCGCCCATCGAGGATCGCACCGCATGTGACGACTTCGAACCCGTGCTCAAGACCGTCGACTGCGCGGGTAATCCGACCACCGTGGGCCTTCCCGCCTCACTGCCCGTGACGTTCACCGCTGATCCGACACCGGGCAACGGCTTTGTCGACACACTCATCGATGTCGGCGCCGGCTTCGAGAACGGTGTCGCGATTCTCGAGGGACGCCACATCCGGGAGACCGGCGTGTACCTGCTGGAGGGAGCGGCCACGGGCTACGCGACGGCGGTCACAAACGCCTTTACCATCGCCGCCTGCGGTCCCGACCACCTTACGTGGACGCGACAGCCCGCCGGCGATTATTACATGTGGCAGCCGCTTGCCATACAGCCGATGCTGCAGTTGCGTGATGTGTGGGAGAATCCCGTGTACATCCCCGGTGCCACGGTCACACTGACGCTCGATCCGGCCGAAACACTCAACCCCTACGATCCCGCGTCCTATGCCACGGGTCTACTGACGGTGACACTCGACCTCGACGCGTACGCCGTGTATTCCGGACTGCGCGTGTACAGCCAGTCACTCGGCTACTTCCGTTTTGATGCCACCACCAGCGCGGTGGCGGGATCGTGGAAGAGCAACCAGTTCTTCTTCGAGGCCCCGCTGCCCGTCGAGCTTGTCGCCTTCTCGGCGCAGCGCCGCAACGATGCCGTGTACCTCTCGTGGCGCACCGCCACCGAGAGCAACAGTCTGGGCTTCGAGGTGCAGCGGATCGCAAACACGGCGATGGACTGGACGGCGATCGGAAACGTCGAGGCGGCGGGCACGTCGAATTCCCCGCGTTCGTACACGTTTGTCGAGATGCTCCCCTTCTCGTTGCGGGCCCTGGATCTGCGCTACCGTCTGCGCCAGATCGACCGCGACGGATCGGCGCACTACTCACCCATTGTGACCGTGGCTGCAAAGCCGAGCGCCGGCAACGCGGTGGATGTCACACCCACGGTCCTGCGCGGCAACGCGACGGTTCGTGTGCTGCTTGTATCGGATGCGACCGTGACACTCACGATATACGACACGAACGGACGGCTTGTCGCCGTCCTGCTCGACAACGCCGTTTTGACCGCGGGCTCGCATCTCTTCCCGCTGGAACGCGCGGCGATGCGTCCGGGCGTGTACTTTATCGAGGCCATGACGAACAGCGGTTCTGCGCAGAGCCGCTTCATGGTCCATTAAAACGCGCGCGCCTCCCCGGGGGGTGGCGGGCGCGCGCGTTACCGTTTTACATGGGGACTTGGCGGATTGCCGGAGCCCGTGGGGTGCGTAAAAATTGTCCCGCTGAGCACACGGATCAACACGGAATACGGTTCCCGGCCCTGATATTCCCGCCTCCGGTGAGATGAGACTCACAACCTCGGTGCGCGGGATTTATCGCGGCGTGCTGATCTGGCGTGTTGTATCGATGGGCACCAGACGCTCGGCGTCGGGGGATCGCGGACCCGACCTCAGTATGTAAAACTCGATACGCCTGTTGCGCGCCTTGCCGAACGCGTCGGTGTTGGGCACGAGCGGCAAACTCTCGCCGAAGCCGCGTGTGCGCATGCGCGACGGATCGACGCCGAGGCGGGTGAGGAAATTCTTCACCGAGATGGAGCGCCGGTCGGACAGATCGAGATTGTATTCGTCGCTGGCGTCGGAATCGGTATGCCCGCGGATCTCGACCTCGAGTTCCGGGAACACGGTGAAGAGTTTTGCATTCTCCTCGAGGATGGGATACGATTCGGGACGGATGATATCCTTGTCCACTTCGAAGTTGACGCCGAAGAGGGTGATGATCTGCCCTTCGGTGATACGGATCGTGTCCGATGCCGACCTCGCGCGGATCACCCGTTCAGGTGTCCGTGCCCCGGGCCCTGACGAGAGCGCGAGATTCGCGTCCTTCGGACCCGTGTCAGGACAGCCGTCGGTGTCCTGGAAACCGTTGTAGGTCTCGGGATCGCGCGGACACACGTCGCGCTCGTCGGTCATGCCGTCACCATCGGTGTCGCGCTTGAGCGGATCGGTGTTTCGCGACGCGATTTCCTGGAAGTCGTCGAGCGTGTCGCCGTCGGTGTCGGGCGCGAGCGGATTCGTATGGTGTTTGACGATTTCGTCGAAGTCGTTCAGAAGGTCGTTATCGGTATCCGGGCGCAGGGGATCCGTGTGATGCGCGCGGTATTCGACGAAGTCGGGCAGCCCGTCGCCGTCGGTGTCGGGCAGTTTCGGATCGGTGTGCGCGCGCTCCACCTCGGTGAAGTCGTCGAGTCCGTCGCGGTCGCTGTCGAGCAGATTCGGATTGGTCGCCAGCAGCACTTCCCTGCCGTCGCTCAGACTGTCGCTGTCGCTGTCGCGGTTGAGAGGATTGGTGAGCAGCGTCTGCACTTCCTCGGCATCCTCGACGCCGTCGGCGTCGGAATCTTTTTCGGATGCGGATGTCCGATATTTTACGACTTCGACATAGTCCGTGAGTCCGTCACCGTCGCTGTCCTTGTCGAGCGGATTCGTGGCGTGTTTCAGGATCTCGTCGTAGTCGGTCAATCCGTCGCCGTCGGTGTCGGAATCGTACGGATTCGTCCCCCGCCGTTCCTCCTCGACGTTCACGAGGTGATCGCCGTCGATGTCGTCGTTTTCGAAGAGGAAGACTTTTGCGCCGAGTGTCAAGGTGAAATATCCGTCATTTCCTTCGGACTCCTCGGCAGCGCCGAGCTGCGTGCCCACCTCGCGCAGATGCGCGTCGCGCAGCTCATCCGGCGAGAAGGCGTCGAGATTATCGTCGAACAGGAAGTGGTAGCTGAACTCGAGATTGGCCGCGATGTTGCGGAACACAAAGACGTCCACACCGAATCCGGCGGGAATCGACAACGCCGCAAACGTTTCCTTTTTCGGGCGGTGCCGTACGCGTTCCTGCGCGTAATCGTCGGGTTTGTAGAAGCTGACCCCGCCTCCCGTCTGCACGTATCCGTTCAGATACCCGCGCGGGAAGAGGTTGAACTGCAGCAGCACATGGAAACCGCTGAAGGAGGAACTGCGCCGTATCAGGTTCTCCGTGCCGAACTGATACGCGTATGTGGCCTCCATGTTCCTGCGGCTTCGCCGCGTGTAGGACAGGGATCCGACCTGTGCGCCCAATCCGACCGAGAGTTCCGGCAGCACCGCGAAAGCCCCGCGGAAAACGGCCGCACGATCGACGAGTCCGTCCGAAAAATCGCCGCTGTATTTGGAAAGCCCGTAGCCCGCGGATAAGGAAAGCAGCCCGTCGGGATATCTGGGCCTTCCCGGATACTCCAGCGCCGTTTGTGCGTGAGCAACGATCCCGGTGATAAAAATACCAACTACAAGGCACAGGCCTTTCATTCCGCCTTCCCAAAATACGTGTTCTTCTGTGTATTATATCTCAAAATACAAAAACGCGGGATCGTTTGCACGATCCCGCGTCTATCTTCGATCGGTTTTGCGGTATCACGCGCCGCGAGCCCTATTCCTCCTTTGGTATATCGGGCGCCTCCTCGAACAGGCGCGGCTCGCCGGTGAGCAGGCGTGTATCGACCTCCTTCGACTCTCCGCGTTTGACGATGTAGAATTCGATGCGCCTGTTGCGCGCCTTCCCGAAGGCCGTGGTATTCGACGCCACCGGGCGGCTCTCGCCCAATCCCGACACGGTCAATCGCTCGGCCCGCACGCCATGTTCCTGCATGACACGCTGAACGGCCTTCGCGCGGCGGAGCGAGAGATCGGCGTTATGTTCTTCGCTTCCATCGGAATCGGTGTGGCCGCGGATTTCGACGGTCAAATCGGGATAGGCCTCGAAGAGCCGCGCGTTTTCCTCGAGAATGGGGAAGGACTCGGGCCTGATCACGTCGCGGTCCGGCTCAAAATTCACGCCGAAAAGTGTGAGGAGTCCGCCCTCGCGTATCACGAGTGTGTCGATGCGCAGCATCATGCCGGATTGACGCACAGTCTGCGCCGGCACACGCGGTGCTTCGGCAAAGCCGCCGCCACTCGCGCCGTCGGGGCATCCGTCGGCGTCGTCACTGCCGTTGAAGGTTTCCGCCAGAAGCGGACAGCGGTCGACATTGTCGGCATACCCGTCGCCGTCGGTGTCGCGGCTGATGGGGCTGGTGGCGGTGACACGTGCTTCCTCGCCGTCGCCGAGTCCGTCGCCGTCGCTGTCGGTCAACAGCGGATTCGTGCGCGCAGTGGCAACCTCGTCGTAGTCGGTGAGACCGTCACCATCACTGTCGGGATTCAGGGCGGCCGTGTGATAGGTCACCACTTCGTCGTAATCGGTAAGGCCATCCCCGTCCGAATCGGGCACCAACGGATCGGTGGCGTGTTTTCGGAGTTCCGAAAAATCGTTCAGGTTGTCGCGATCCGTATCGATCTCCCGCATGTTGGTGCGCGCGAACAACTCCTCGGCGTCGGTGAGTCCGTCGCCGTCGGTGTCTTTGGCGAGAGCATCGGACTTGTGCGTCTGAATTTCCTCCACATCCGACAGGCCGTCGCTGTCGGTGTCTGCTTCGAGGGGCGAGGTGCGGTATTTCACCGCCTCGACATAATCGTTCAGGCCGTCGCGGTCGCTGTCCTTGAGCAGTGGATTGCTCCGGTGCACGCGTACTTCCTCGTAATCCGAGAGCCCGTCCCCGTCGGTATCCGCGTCGTACGGATTGCTGCCTATGGATTCCTCCTCCGTGTTCGGGATGAGGTCGCCATCCATGTCCCCGTCTTCAAAGAGGAAGTACTTGATGCCGAAAGTCAGGACGGAATAACTGTCGCTCGATTCATCGGTGACCGAGAGCTGCTCCGAGTTCTGATCCATGGCCTGCGATCGGATGAGGTTCGTGTTGAAGGCGTCGAAATCGTCGCTGAACATAAAGTTCAATCGCCATTCTGCGTTGAGCGAGAGTGATCGCGTCAGGAACAGGTCCGCTCCCAGCCCCACGGGTATTGTCATCGATCCGAGATAATCCGACAGCGGCCGCGCCACGACCCGCTCCTGTGCATAATCGTCGGGATTAAAGAATGTGACACCCCCACCCACCAGAAAATACCCGTCGACCACCTGGCGGGGGAAGAAGTGAAGCCGTGCCTCGAGAGTGAAGGTGGAGTACCAGGTGCTGCGCCGCACGTAGTTCTCCTGGCCAAACTGATACTCGTACACGTTCCCGAGCATGCGCCTCCATCGTCGGTCATACTGCACACTACCGGCGTCAGCGCCTATTCCCAGTGAAATCTCCGGGAGTATCGAGTATTCGGCTCCAAGAACGTAGTGACTGCCCACGAGTCCGTCCGTGAATTCTCCGAGGTACTTGGTGTACCCCGTGCCTGCTTTGAGCGACAACAAGCCGCCCGGATAGCGTGGTCGACCATTGTATTCCAGGAGTGTTTGTGCCGAAGCACAATGCCCGATCAGCACAATGACGATAAAGATGGCCCTTTTCATTCTCGCCTCTTGCAAAATTCAACACGTTTGATCTTGCAAATTCAACAACCGGGCCAACTAGTGCAGTAATTGCCGATTCACTCCGTTGTAACCGTTTTCCTCATTATTTGGGCGTATTTGCAGAAATTGCGCAAAATGCACAAAAAGGCGCACGGAAAACCATGCACCTTTTGCAACAACAAATTGAAATTTCGGACGCAAAACTTAGCGTCGGAGTGTTTTTCGGGCTGCAGGCATGATAAAACTTGCGAGGAACAAAAGGGCGGCGATGGCCCCTGCATATCCTTCCCTGCCCTTCATCGAGTCGGGGAAGAGGCCGTCCATGGTTTCCACGTCGAGACCAAAAAACATATGATTCAATTCGGGAATATCGCAGCCGAAGAGCAGGCAGGTGGCGGTGGCGATAAAGGTCAGCACACAGGCCGAAAGCAGAAAGGCCGATCCGCGCTGTGCCGCGTACACAAAGGCGGCCGTGGCGGGAAAAACGAGCGCCAGTGTTATTCCAAACACTCCGTCATGTGTCTGAAGAATGTGGACGATCAGCACCGCATTGGCGAGGGTCCAGAACAGCAAACTCACGAGCATAGACACGACGGATGAACGAGGCGCAAGGCCCTGTTCCACCGACTGCCGGAAAAAGAGGTCTTGTACCAGCATCATCGGCAGCAGTTGCACCGTCACGAGCGGAAGGTCGAGCGCGCCGCTTAAGGCGAGCGTGGTCCATTTCCACGCCGGATCGAACTGTCCGCCGGAGAGATGATGCAGGGCCGCAACTCCGCCGAAGATCGCGACGAGCAGCACGGCCGCGACAAACCACGCGGCGGGGCGGCCGGGCACGGCACGCAGGCGGCGCAGCGATGCGAGATCCGCGCGGTACATAAAAAAGAGCAGCGGCAGCGGCAGCAGATACACGGGGAACAGCGCAAAACCCACAAGGCGAAATGCCAGCGGCGTATCCGCATGCAGCCACAGGTACTGGAGTGCCGCGGTGGCGACGGTGCCGGCGGCCAAAATACCGAAGAGGCGCGGTCCGCGGAGGTTCGATCGAAGGAGAAACGGTGCGTCCATGGTGTTCATGACGCGGCAAGATGGGAAAGAAAAATGCCGTGTGCAATCGCGAGGTTCAGCGACTCGGCCGCCCCGCGGCGCGGTATCGTGAGCACGGCGTCGCAGCGCGCGAGTGTGGCCTGCCGCAGGCCATGCGCCTCGTTGCCGAAGAGGAGAAGGACGGACTCCGGCGCCTGCCAGCGCGCTATGTCGACTGCATCGGTCGAAGCGGATGTGCCCGCGATGGTGCAGCCCGCGCTGTGTGCCACCTCGAACAGCGCGCTCTCGCTCTCGTACATCGCGATGGGCACGCGGAAGAGCGACCCCATGGTTGCGCGCACGACTTTGGGATTTGTCGGATCGACGCTGGTGGCCGAGAGGAGAAGTCCGGCGACACCGAACCAATCGCAGGTGCGGATGATGGTGCCGAGATTGCCCGGATCGGCCACGCCGTCGAGCGCGGCGTACACACCCGCAGGTGCTGCGGGCCGCAAGACGTCCTCCGTCCGCAAGGGCCGGAAGCGCGCCACCGCGACGAGTCCCTGCGCGTGCACGGTGTCGGACACATGCGCGATGTCGGACGCGGAGGCCAGGTACACCGGTACGCCGCGTGTTTCGATGTCGCGCAGCAGGGCGCGGTGACGCTCCAGTTTTTCGGCGTCGACCACGCAGTACTCGAGTCCGCGTGTCGCGAGCGCGTCACTCACGAGCCGCGCGCCCTCGAGCAGCACACAGCCCGTGTCCTCGCGGTGTTTTTTCTGCTTGAGCTGCTGTGCGGAGGCCCGGAGGCGTTTCGGAAGCGGAGGGTGCGCGCGCATGCGAGACGTCGGCCTCAGTTGTTCCGCGCGCCTTCGTCAATCCACGTGCGTATGCCCTTGAGCTGCGCGGCATTCACGATGATCGGCACGTTGATCGGATGCGGCAGCCGTCCGTCGATGCGCTGCATCAGCAGGCTCGCGCCGCTGTTGCCCGGCACAACGATGCCCGGCCGCGCGGTGGTGTTGATGTAGGTGGTCAGACTCAGATTCGAGGCGCGCGACTGATCGTCGTGGCAGCCGCCCACCGCGCAGCGCAGCGTAAAAAAGGGCTGCACGTGGCGGATGTAGCTCACGCCGGAATCGGGAAACACGATGTCGGTGTCGGGATTGGTGGTTCCGTCGCACGACGACAGCGAGGCAGCCGCGGCGAGGAACAGCACGAGCAGGCCTGGAAGAAGGAAACGTCTCATTCGTCCTCCCCGATGCCCAGCACCCTGATGCGGCCGTCGGTCGCGGCGCGAATCGTTTTCTGTGCGCGCACCGCTTCAATAAAGACATCCCTGTCCGATAATGCGGGCATGGCGGGCGACACGAGAATGTCCTTCTCGGGCAGATTGAAGAAGTCGTGCAGATGTCCGCCCACAAAACTGTTTGTCGCCACCGTGTACCGGCGCGCCGCATCGATGGGAGCGCCGTTCACCTCGGCCTGCAGGGCGTCCGAAGGCGCCTTCGAGCGGTCGTACGTGTAGCGCAGGCCGCTGACCTGGCAGAACTCGCGCTGTTTTCCGCCCTGCATTTCGAGCGCCGTGCGCAATTGCGCGCCTGTCAGTTCGAAGGTCACGATCTCGTTGCCGAAGGGACTGATTTCCCACAGATCACGCACGGTGATGGGTCCGGCGGGCAGATCCTTGCGTATGCCGCCGCTGTTCTGGAACGCAATGTCGGTTTTCGCGAACGCGCGCAGGGCGTCGGCCTGCCAGCTTCCGATATTGCTCTCGCGCGGACCGTGCGAGCGCGTCCAATCGGTTTCGAGCCGGCCGAGCACTTCGCGGAAACCGGCGTCGATCCTCGCCTCCTGCGCCGCGACGGCGCGCGCGATGACGGGGTCGGGTGTCACATCGGCGGCGCGGGTTTCGACGAGCGAACCCCAGCCGGACTCGATACGCTTCTGCGCGCGGTTCACGACCAGATCCAGCACGCCGAGCCAGCGGCCCTTGGCGCCCGCCTGCACGATCCACGTGTCGCCCACGCGCAGCGGCTTAAACAGCGCCGTGTGTGAATGTCCGCCGACGATCACGTTGATGCCCTGCACCCTGCGCGCGATGGCCGTGTCCTCCTCCACACCCATGTGGCTGAGGAGGACGATGAATTCCGTGCCAAAATTTGCGCGCAGTTCCGCGATCGCCTGGCGCACGGTCATGTCGGTCTCCAGCACCTCGATGTCGCGCACGTTGTCGCGCAGCGAGAGGGTCTTGAGTTCGGGCGGCGCGAGTCCGATGACACCGATGCGCAGTCCTCCGCGCTCGAGGACGCGGTAGCGCGGCACAAAGGGCGCGCCGATGCTCTTGTCCCACAAGTTTGCGGACACGATCGGAAACGTGCAGTGTTTCAGGAGCACGCGCAGTGTATCAGCGCCGTAATCGAATTCGTGATTGCCGAGTGTCATGACATCGGGCTGCATGAGTTCGAGCAGTTCGATCTGCGAGCCGCCGCGCGTCACGGCGCAGACCGGCGAACCCTGGAAGTCGTCGCCGGCGTGCAGCAGCAGCGTGTTGGGTTTCTCGGCGCGCGCGCGGTCGACATACGCCTTCAGCACGGCCGTGCCTCCGACCTCTATGGTCCTCTTGCCTCCCGCGCTGTCGGTCTTGGTGATCTTCGAGACGATGTTCTGCGAGTGAAAATCATTGTAGTGCAGGATGCGCAGCTCGACCTTTTCGGGCACCTGCCCGAACATCAATCCGGCCGCGAAAGGCAGGATCGCCGCGAACATCGTGAAACGTTTCAGAAGGGACATGGGGATGCCGGAATTGAGTGAGGGACGTGCCGAAGCGTCTAATGTCGTGTTTCGGCGGGAAAAGAAAAATGCCCGGCATGAGACCGGGCAGTGGGGGTAGCGCGTACGGGAATCGAACCCGTGTTTCGGCCTTGAGAGGGCCACGTCCTAGCCGCTAGACGAACGCGCCGAAAAAATGATCGGATTCCGCGTTGAGGTCGAAATCCGACTTGTACCGAGCTGCCCCTCTAGGGCTCGAACCTAGACTTTTCTGATCCAGAGTCAGACGTGTTGCCAATTACACCAAGGGGCAATTGTATCTGGCCCACAATTCTACGAGTATTTTTCTAAAAAAGCAAGTTTTCAAGGACAGCGGGACAGCGGGACAGCGGGACAGCGGGACAGCGGGACAGCAGGACAGCGGGACAGCAGGACAGCGGGACAGCGGGACAGCAGGACAGCGGGACAGCGGGACAGCAGGACAGCGGGACAGCGGGACAGCAGGACAGCGGGAGAGCGGCCGAAGGCCGCAAGAAAAAATCTCCTTTCCTCCGTTCCTCCTGTGTGCTTTTTTCTTTGCGCAACAAACTATTATGGATCAGCGGGAGAGCGGGAGAGCGACTCACCGTTTCACGATAACCAGCGGTCCGGTACGAAAGAGGAGGCGCGATGCCCACGACGGATACTGTGCGATGCTGCAGCCGCGCGAGTGATAATAGAGCATCACCTGGAAGGGATCGATGGAGGCGCAGGCGTCGGAGTCGGAGTCGAGGAAGCGCGCGTAATTGGCGCGCACGCCGCGATAGCGCAACTGTGTGGGTTTTGCGCGCAGTGTGTACGCGGCGAGCGCGGCGAGGCGGCGCAGCAGCACACCCGGCGCGCGCAGCAGCGGCGCGTCGAGCAGTGGCAGGAAAAATTTCACGATGCGCCAGCGTGTCGGAAGCTCGCGATACGAGCGCGCCGCAATGCCCATCGGCGCCCAGAAACGGACGTACCACGAAGGCAGCAGCAGCGCGGCGCCGCCGGGCCTGAGCACGCGGAGGATTTCCTCGAGCATGCGCTGCGGCGCGTGGACGTGCTCGAGTGTGTGCAGCGTCATCACCGCGCCGAACGTGGATGCGGCAAACGGCAGCGCCGTGGCGGAAGCCGTCGCGTAGGGTCTGCGCAGATACGCGCCGCAGCGCGGACTGATGTCGATTCCCGTATACTCCTCGACACGGTCCTGATACGGCGCGTGGCCGCAACCGACTTCGAGCAGCGGTGTGCCGGCGGGACAATATTCGCGGAGAAATGCCTCGACAACGTCGCGCTCCCACGATTCCCTGCCCTCCTCGCGCGCGGCATCGGGTTCGGTGCCCATCTCGTACACGGCATCGTAAAAACGCCGCGCCTCGGGCGGGATGAGATGCTCGGAGTTCATGCCGCGTGTATGTGCAGGCCGGCCCGCATGCCTACTTCAGTACGGAGAATTTGCCGACCTGCTCCTTGGTGTCGGTACCGAAATCGAGCAGCAGCTTGAAGAAGTACACGCCGTTTGCGAGGTCCGCGCCGTCGCCATCACGACCGTCCCATGACACGCGGTTAAATCCGATATGGACCGAACCCGCCTCGGCCTCGATCTCGCGGATGAGACGGCCGGCCACGGTGTAGATTTTCACACGCGCGCGTTCGGGAGCGCGTGTGCCGGTGACGCGGAAGGTGAAGTCCATCGGACCCGCGGTCGGACTCGGGAAGGGATAGACATTGTCGATCCCCTGCACCGAACTCACGTAGAATCGCACCTGGTACGGAATCGTGTCGGCCGCGTTGCCGCTTGCGTCGCGTCCGCTCACCGCCAGTGTGTGCGCGCGCGGATTTGTTCCCGCCGGCATGAGGTCGGGCGTGAACACGATCAGCGCCTTCTCGGAGCCGGACGACGGGAATTCGTAGCGGAGCACGGGATTGGCATTCAACCAGACGCGTGATCCGTCGAGGAAAATCTGCACGCTCGAAGTGTCGGTGACGGGCAGCGGACCGTCGTCGCGCAGTGTCATCGTGATGCGCGGACGCGGCGACACATAGTCGTTGTTCGCGATTGTCACGTCGTCGAAGAGGACCTCCAGTACCGGCCTGTCGGCATCTTTCGCGGTGTTGAAATGATCGGAGTAGGTGTTGTTGCCCCTGTAGTATTCCACCCGTCTGTTCGTGCTGCCGACGGTGATGTCGTAGGCGATCTCGCCGCGCAAGCCGGCGGTCGGAAGCGACAGTTCGGCTGTGCCGAACGATCCGCGGCCGGCGGGCACACGCTGCAACATCGTCGAAACACTGCGTCCCGCGGCGTCACCCGGAAGGCGGATCGCCACCTCCACACTGTCCGCATCGGACGTGCCCGCGTTGTACACATCGACACGCACACGGTACGGATCGCCTTCCTGCAGTTCCGACGATTCCGCGCGGACCACCTGGCTGGTGATGCCGAGTTCCGGGAAGCGCGATTCAAAACGCGCATCCCATGCGCTCATCAGTACGTCGGTGCCGGTGCCGCGCAACGTGGCCTCGAGACGCAGGGTGGGATGTAGCGATGCGGGGATGGCCGAGATGTCGAGATCCTGCGACAGGTCGAGCGACGGATATTGCGCGAGCAGCGTGTCACCGGAGGAGCCGGTTGCGAAGAGCGACAGATCGATGCGGCTGCTCCCCGTGAGTATGCCGGTGAGACGCGCGGTGGACCACACGGTTGCCGGACCGATCACCGGCGATCTCATCGTCCCCTGCCGGGAGGGAATCTCGATCGTGTCGACTGCGAGAGCCGATCCGTAACGCATCCAAAGGTCGCGGGCGGATGCAGGGTCGGACTTGCGTCCGATCAGCGCGTAGGAGTCCTGAAAACCCACGCTATCGATGAGCTGCGCACCGAACAGCTTCAGGGCGGCGCGCAGTTGTGGTGTGATGTTGCTGCCGTTCGGGGAGACGGGAGGCCAGCCGTTTGCGTCGTCCTTCACCGCGACAAGCAGGATGCGGTCGGCGGGCAGATCGCGCAGGAAGCGTTCCATCGCATCGGCCACGGTGGTGCCCGCGTACGTATCGAAGACGAGCGTATCCGACACGGTGCCCGTCGTGGTGTCGATCACGGCCACATTAAATCCACGGCGGTTCGGGGAGACGTCCTTTCCATCCACACGCAACACCGCCGTGATGATTTCCACCTGATTTGCGGCCGCGCTGAATGCCTCGAGTCGCAACGGACGCGAACCGGGCGCAACCGCACCATCCTCGCGCACACGGAGGGCGACACGATCATTGGTCGCGAAACCGAGCGAATCGTCCTGCCTCCACATGTGCTGCTGCTCCGCAGGTCCGTCCGCAGTGTAAAACACGAGTGTCGACGACCACTGCTGTGCGACCGCATCCGACACAAGCCGCGCGCGCCAGAACCAGCGGCGTACCGCCGCGCCCGGGGGCAGCACCGCGTCGAAGTGTGTGAAGACCGGCTCAGCCGACTTCCTGAGCCGCAGCGCCGGATTCGAGAACAGCGGTTCTTCCGCAATCTCGACTTCGATGCGCGGCGACAAGGCGGGCACGGGCACACGCGACGGATTCGCGACGAGCAGCCGCACGGTGTCGCTACTGCCCCGGCGGACCACGTCGTATGCGGCGGGGAATACGGGCGCCACGCCGCGCGGCAACACGGTGCGCTGTATCGAGGCGGTGTTGTTTGTCGTTGTGAATTCGCTGAGCCGCAACGACGGATCGACGGCAATGTCGATGCGTACTGGTCCCACCACATCGCGGAAATCATACGCCCATGTCACCGAGTCGCGCAAGCGCGGAGGCGCGATGCGGCGCGTGTGCTCAAATACCGTGTTCCCATCGCGGCTGATCGTGAGGCGCACGTCGACGCTGTCGGTCAGGCAACGCCCGAGGTTGCGGACGACGGCCGTGATGCGTGTGGGCTCGAACTGCATCAGGCCGGCGGGCGACACCGAGACGTCGGAGGCGTCGACCGCGAGATCGGGTCCGGGTGCAAGCGGGAGACGTGTTGCGGGATCCCCGAAGAGTGCATACTGATCGACGGTGCTGCGTGTTATTTCGTCGTTGCCGCGGGGTTTCGACCATGCGATGAGATAGTTCTTCGCGAACCTCGACAGCTCGCCGTATGTGCGGACGCCCTTTTTCAACATACCGTCGAAGAGGCCGTCGCTCAACACGTTGTCGTGCCCGATCTCGCCGAGCCCGGAGGTGCCGTAGGTCGCTATGGCGCCGTTTTCGCGCGAGAGGATGAAGCGTTCGTTGAGGCCTGTCTCGAATGGTTCGGCGAAGTGCGCGGTGTTGCACGACATGGTGAGGAAGAAGGGGTACTTCCCTTTCAGGGAGAACACATCGGGCCGTTCGACACCGACGTCGATGATGCGTGTACCGCCGTGGCCGATGAAGTAGAACCAATTGACGCCGCGGTTCGCCTCGGAGATGAGTGTGTCGAGGTCGTTGTAACTGACAGGCAGATCGGGCCGGGTCTTGACCATGACCCGTCCGTCGAGGCAGTAGGGCTGCATCCATTCCGCCATGATCGACGTCACGGGAGGTTTGAGGTAGAATTCCTGCTCGAGCACACTTTTCCCGCCCACGCTGAACAGGAAACGGTTGAACCACTGCTGCGGCGGCAGGGCCTCGTATTCGAGCACCTTGTCCACGACGGCCGCCGCTTCGTCGACGGTCTGCGCCGGGATGCGCGCGATGGAGGAGTACGGAGCGTAGTCGCCGGAGTCGACACCGAAGGCGACGTAGTAATTGTCGCTGACAGGATTGCCCCAGGCGGGCACGAGGTCGCTGCTCGCGGAATTCTCGAGCTGCGCGCGCGCGTCCCAGCTCGCGTCGCCCAGCAGCAGCACAAAGCGCGGTGCGAGTCCGCCCGACAGCGCATGGACGTTGGCCAGGTACGCGCGTATTGCTTTCGGATGTTTGCGTCCGAAATTATAGACGTCGTAGATGTCGTCCACATCGGCGACCAGGGTGCTGTATCCGTCGGCAGTGCGGCGGTAGGACGCGAGCCGCTCGGCCTCGGCACGCAGGGACCCGTGTGTGACCACGATGTAGTCGGCTCCGACACTCAGGGCCGGGAGATTCGGCGGGGTGACCAGTCTCATCGCCGCGGGTTTCCTCGTGCCCTCGCGCGTGAAAAAGATAGACAGATCGGACGCACGCAGCCCGGCGCTCACACGCACATCGGGCGGCGTGCCCGTACTGTCGAATCCCTGCAGGAGGGTGCCGCGGGTGTAATTGAGTCCGGTAATCGCGCTGTCCCCGAATCCGCCGATGGTGACGCGGCGTATGGCGGTGCTTGTGTCGGTAACGGAACGGACGGCCGCGTATCCGCCGGCGACGGTCGCGGCGGCGTCGTAACGCAGGCGCGCCCAATCCACATACATGCGCTCGATGGTGCAGGTCGGATTCTGCGGCGGGCATTCGACAATCTGCGCGTTGATGACAAGCAGCGTGTCGGAAACACGCAGCAGGCCCGCGGGAACGGTGATGACGCGGTCGCGGATTTCGTTGTCGCTCAGGTCGTATTCGTCGAGCTGCGTGCCGCGCGCGACAACACGAACCCGCACGGGATCGCGCGAGGAGTGTTTCACCCGCAGCAGCAGTTCAGCCGCACCGCCCGTATATCCGCGCAACGTGAACGGTATACGGAGGGTGTCCTTCTTGAAGAGGTACTGCCACATCCAGGTTTTACCCGGCAGGTAGTCGCTCGTGTTGCCGTCGGTGTTGTCGTGATCGCCGAAGTGAAAGGCATGATCCTCCTCGAGGCGCAGATCGACGGTGAGCGACGACAGCGCCGGTTCCGACGGAGGGGTCGCGTCCCCGGGCCTGTACCGCAATCCGGGATCACCGCCCCAGCGCAGAAACAGCGCGTTGCGCGTTTCCCAGAAATCGTAATAGCCGAATTCGCCGCCGTCCAGTCGCGGCGCATAAAAAAGGATCTCGTCATCCGATTCCAAGCTGCCGTCGTCCTCGCCGCGCACAAGCAGTGGCTGTTCGAGACCGCCGAGAAACAGACGGAAGCTGCGCGGATCGATGGACGAGACGGGCACTCCAGCGTCCGCGAGATCGTCGCGCGTCAGCCGGTACACACCGCTTTCGATGGTGCGGATTTTCAGCATGGTCTCCGCGCTCGCGAACCAGCGCGGCGGCTGCACGATGGGGCCGGGCACCTGCGCCTGCGCCTGCCACAGCGCTGCGAGCAGCAGCAACGGAAACAATCGGGCGCGTTTCATGACCGGACACTGCACCATGTGAAACGAATACGCACGACGACGATCACACGGCCTTTTGAAGCACGTCGAGATAGCGGACGGCAAGGGTGTCGAGATCGTAATGCGCGCGGACGTACTGGTAGGCATTGTCGCCGTAGGCGGCGCGCAGCTCCTCGTCGCCGCGCAGGCGCCGGATGGCGCTGACAAGTGCATCCGCATTCTGCGGCTCGACGGGGATGCCCGCGTTTGCGCGCTCGAGTATGCGGCAGGCCTCGCCACGCACACCGAGCACGATGGGTTTTCCCGATCCCATGATCTCGAACATCTTCGACGGGATGACGGTTTCGAAGAGGTCCGCGCGCCGCAGCATCACCAGAGAGAGATCGATTTCATTCAGCATCTCCGAGATAACCGCGCGCGGTTGGCGGTTCACAAAGAGCACATTCGGCAGGCCGTTTGCGTAGTGCATCAGCGACTGCTTCGCGGCGCCCTCACCCACGAGCACAAACTGCACCGACGGATCGTTCTCGAAACTGCGCGCGGCGTCGATCATCGTCTCGAGCCCGTGCGCCAGGCCGTGCGTGCCGAAGTACGCGACGAGGAACTTGTCCTTCATCGGGCCGTTGAAATGTGTGCGATGCCGCGACCGGCGGTCGAAGAGGTCGCGGCTCACGCCGTTGGTGATGACGTCGATCTTGTCCGCGGGCACACCCTTGCGCAGCAGATGATCGCGGAACGCGTCGCTCACGATCACGATACGATCGGCACGGCCGTACATGTAGCGCTCCACGCCGCGCAACATCGTGAGGAATCGTTTGTTGGTGTCGATACGCACGGCCTCGATGGAATCGGGCCAAAGGTCGCGCACCTCCAGCACGAGCGGGACGCGGCGCAAGCTCTTCACAAAGGTGCCGCTCACACCCGAAAAAAACTGCGGCGTTGTTGCAATGCACACGTCGGCGTCGCGGATCGTCTCGCTGGCAAGTGCGGCGGAAAAGCCGAAGGACAGGTAGTTGATGCTGCGGCGCACTTTCCGCGCGTTCGGCGTGACAAAGACCCAGGTCCTGTACACGTCGATTCCGTCGATCACTTCGTGATGCAGAAGCCGCTTTTCGTAGCCGGGATACACCTTTCCCACAGGATGATTCGGTATGCCGCAGATGACCGATACCTTGTGGCCCATCCGCACCCAGCGTCTGCTGAATTCGTAGGCACGGGCCGCCGGGGCTCCCATTTCGGGTGGAAAATATTGGCAGATGTACAGTATATGCACGGCTAATACCGGCAGGGCCGGTTCCAAGGAAAGCAAAATGAAATCTGCATTTTTCCTGAATGTGAATCAAGCCGGAAGGCAGTCCGGCCGGGCCGAAAGCGCGATGTGACGCGTGTCGGACGCCGTTGGCGCCGCGATTCACCAGGAATGGAGTAAGGCGTGCGTACTGATAAAAGACCGTGCCGGGGATCCCGAAGTTACAGACGCGACCCAATCGAGAGTGTCCCGCCCTCATGGTCGATGGTTGCATACAACCCGGTCTGATCCAGCGTGATCTGCGGCGCGGTTCCGTCAAAATGGATCACGTATCCGGTGACAAGCGGGAGCGCTTGCGTGCCGTGAAATACAAGCGTCTTTCTCGGACGGCGCACGCCGAAGGCCGGATAGTACTCGGTTTCGTGCACGCGCACATGCAATTCGCTTAGTGCGCGCAGAGAACAGGCATGCCCGTGTGCGGATGCGCGCATTCCCGTCGCGTCGCGCTGCAACTGCACATCCGGATGGAAGTGCACCACATTTTCGATGAGCCGGCTTCCGTCCCCATGAATATAATCGATGACGCAGATCCACTCGGCCTCTCGAATCACGAAACTGCGCTCGTGGATGAGTCCGCGCGCAACACGTCCGTACCCGTCATGTGCAGCTTGAAATATCGAGCAGCCCTGCTCAACTCTTCTGTGCAGACCCGTCACACGCGCGCGCCTGCCCACGCGGAAGCTTTTCCACACGTCCGACTGTTCCCGCGTATCGAGCCGCACGGTATTGTGCGCGGCGGTGGACCGCGCGTAGCGCCTCTCCGGCGACTCCTTGTAGTGGAACACGCCGGTGTCGGTGATAAAACGCCCGCCATGCCACGACACCTCGTACGAGAGTGTGTCGCAATGCGCGTGGCCCGGCTGGTAATCGGGGCCCACGAGACCTCCGTCGAAGATCACAAAGAGGGAGTCGCGTCTGTGCGTAAGCAGGCCGGATACACGTACTGGATCGAGGTCTCCGTCCTGCTCCGACGGATCAGTCAGGGCAGTCTCCCCCGTCGTGCCGAGCAGGGCCTCGCCCGCGCGCAGCACATCGGCCGCGTCGAGGGCTCCATGTTCCACCGAATCGTTGAACAGGGGTACACGTCCGTCGGGATGCAGTGTGCGCCGTGTACATGCGCACATGCGCAACGCGGCCGACTCCACCGCCTCCAGCGTGCCGGTGTCGTCGTCGCGCAGTGCGGCGGCGAGATCGAGCACGTCGGCGGTCATGGCGAGGTGATACATGGGCGAGCGCTCGAAGTGCATGCCGTCGTCGAGCACCTGTTCGCGCAGCTCGCGCAGCAACAGCCGACGACCGCGTGTGCCTGCGCGCACACCCGTGCGCGTGTCGAGGAAACATCCCGCCAGCACCAGCGCCTTGATGTTTTTCAGGAGATGGTTCGCCATCGTGGCGAATTCCAAGTTGTGCAGCAGGGCGCGGGTCATGTCCTCCACACCGCGCGCGAGCAGATCCATGCCGCCCACATGCCGCGAAGTCGTCCCGCCGCTGTCCGCAAGCAGCCGGTGCAGCCGTATCCAGCTTTCAATTCGCAGGGACAGCACATACGGATGCCATGCCGCGGCTCGCGCGCCGGGGTGCGCGGCGGGATAATCGCCGGACCATTCCTCCAAATATCGGATCACTTCCTCCGATGTTACGGCGCCCTCGGCCAGCAGTCCGGGCAGGTAGTCGTGATAGCCGTAATGAAACTGCCAGAGCAGCGGTTTCGCCTGCACGGCGCGCCGTCGCTCGTCCCTGTCCGCGGACAACGTGGCGCGGTCGTTCAGAAACGTGAAAGTGCGCGCATGCAGGTTGATGGCTTCATGTGTGATGCGGGTCGGGAGAAGCGGTGCCCGGTACACGGGCACGGATTCGCGCGTAACGCGGAAGACGCGGTCCGCAAAGCGCGACCGCGCGACCAGTAGTGTGATGCGGCCCTTTATCGCGCGTATCACACGGCGGATGATCATGCCGGGACGGAGGTACCAGACGGACCAGAAGTAAATTCCCAGAATCTCGGCACGTTTCATATGCAAATATACGACGGATAGTGCGGGGCTCAGTCGACACGCACGAGTGACGCGACGTCGTGCCGCGGCGCCGCGGGAAATGTGTCGATGAATGTGCGGAACCAGTGTTCCAGCACGTAGAGCTGCCAGAGCTTCATCGAATGGTCCTGTGTTCCCTCGTCGTTCTCGCGGAAGCAGCGCTCGAGTACAGGCGCATTCCACAGTCCGCGGCCGCGCGCCTGTGCCGAAAACAGCATGTCGCGCATTTCCTCGCGCAAGGTTGTGCGCACCCATGAACGGACGGGCGGGCTGTACCCGGTCTTGCGCCGGTGCAGAATCGATTGCGGAATTTCTGCGCGGAAGGCGCGTCGCAACACGTGTTTGCGTGTCGTGCCTCGCAGCTTGTCGCCGTCGGGCAGCGCCAGCGCAAACTCCACAAGCCGGTGGTCGAGAAACGGCACGCGCATTTCGACGGCGTTGGCCATCGAGGTTTTGTCCATGTTTTCGAGATTCAGATGCGGCAGGAAGAGCCGGAGATCCACGATCAACAGTCTTGTAAGAGGCGACAGATCGGCGTGGTGATCGAATATGCGGCGGTGCGTCGCGCTCAGGTCCTGATCGGTCACGGCAAGGTCGCGCGCGAACAGTTCGTTCTGGCCGGCGGCGTCCCAGTACGTGGAATACCCGAGGAAACGCTCGAAGAACGGCTTGTCGGCATGGGCTGCCAGGAATTGCGCGCGCCGCGCGGTGCCGGCCGACAGACCGCCGCGTTTCTCGAGTGCGGCCGCGGCACGCGCGGCGCCGCGCAGCACGGGACCCGCTCCTGGAATCCTGCCCGCGAGCATCGCGGCGGGATACCGCGGATAGCCCGCCAGTATTTCGTCGGCGCCCATGCCGGATAATAGGACCGTCATATCCGATTTTGCGACGGCGGTCAACGCGAGATTGGTGACGACGGTGGGATCGGCAAGCGGTTCGTCGAGATGCCAGACGGCGCGCGCGAGCAGCGCGGGGACGTCGGCGTCCAGCGCGCGCACATCGAGGGGCGTGTCGAAACGGACGGCCGCCTCGCGCGCGAAAGGCAGGTCATCGTCGAAAACGTCGCGGGCGCGCGACTCGGGGGTGTATGTGGCCGTAAGCGCGCGTACGGTGCTCCCGGCGGCGTGTATCGCCGCGAGAAGTGCGGTGGAATCGAGTCCGCCGCTCAGCAGCAGGCCGAGCGGGACGTCACTGGCCAGTTGCGACACAACCACGTCGCCGAAACGCGCGCGGAATTCTGCCGCCCGCTGTGTGTCGTTCCCCTGCACGCTTCGCCGCGCTGCGTCGGCGGGATTCCAATACTCGCCCGTGTGCAGCTCGCCGTCGCGGTAGCGCAGCCAGCAGCCCGGCGCGAGCCGGTACACGCCCGGGAAAAAGGTCTCGTCGCCCGCATTCCAGAGATAGGCAAGATAGCCCGGGAGCGCATCATGACGCACTGTCCGTAGCGCGGGCCGCGCGGCCAGCAGCGCCTTGATTTCCGATGCGAAGAGCAGGCCGTCGTTCTCGCGCGTGTAGTACAGCGGCTTCACCCCGAGATGATCCCGCGCGGCAAACAGTTCGCGCTCGGTTTCGTCCCACACGGCGAAGGCAAACTGTCCCACGAGGCGCTGCAGCAGGCCATCGCCCCACTGCACCCATGCGGCAAGAAGCACTTCCGAATCGGACCGGGTGCGGAAAGTATGGCCGCGCCCTTCGAGATCGTGACGCAATTCCTGGAAGTTGAAGATCTCGCCGTTGTAGACGAGTGTGTGGCGCCCGTCCTGCGAGCGCATCGGCTGCCGCGCGGCGTCCGTCAGGTCGATGATGCGCAGGCGCCTGTGTCCGAGACCTGCCGTTCCGGAGGGCGAAAGCCACACCGCGCCGTCGTCGGGTCCGCGATGGTACAGGAACTGCGTCATGCGGCGCAGTTCGTGCTCGTCCACCCTGCCGACGATGCCGCTTATGCCGCACATCGGACGGCTCGGCGCGCAGCGGTCACGAGAAGCCCTTCCGCCTGCTGATGATGTGATACGCCTCGGTGATGCTCTGGGCCTTCACGGTCGCGGCGCGCTGCTGCGCCGCCGAAAGCGTTGCGACGCGGTCGGGATGGTACCTGCGCATCAGCATCTTGTACGCGCGCTTCACGTCTTCGACGGTTGCGGACGGTGTGAGTCCGAGCACGGCATAATAATACGCGTCGTCCTTCTCGCCCGGCTTGCGTTTTGCGCCGGCTCCGGCCGCGCCGCGTGCCCCACCCTGCCCCTGCTCGCGCGTGTTCCGCGCGCCAGGGTCCGCGGACGATCCGCCCGTCTGTCCGGTCGATGACTGTCGCGCACGCGTCGATCCGCCCGCGGATGGACCCGCGGGGCGTGTGCGAGCGGAGGGTCCGGCATCCTGTGCCGCGCCGCGCAGTGCCTCGTCGAAATCGGCTAGTTCCTGTTCTTCGGGGCTCAACGCATCAACGGCGTCGTTCACGACGGTCTTGAGCAGGCGATGGACGCGGCGGAAAATCTGGCTGTATGACATGGCATCCTCTACGAGTTCACAATCGCGAGTGCCGCGATGGCGGCGGTCTCGCTGCGCAGGCGCCGCGGTCCGAGCGACACGATCGATGCGCCCCGCTCGCGGGCGTATGAGATCTCGTCATCGGTGAAGCCGCCTTCGGGTCCGATAAAGATCGCGACCGCGCGCGTGGCGTCCAATGCGGCCAGTGCCGCTGCGAGTGTATGTTCCGGCGACGCGCTCTCGTGGCAGAGAAATACGGCCGCATCCTCGCAGAGGCGCAGCGCGTCCCGGAAGTCCGCCACCTCGTCCACCGGCGGCCACAGGCAGCGCATCGACTGTTTCATCGCCGCGCGTGTCAATTCGCTCCACCGCGCGCGTTTCTCTCCGACCGCAACGACGCGGCTGCTGCGCAGGGGCAGAATGCGCGACACGCCAAGTTCCACGGCTTTCTCCATGACCCAGTCCATGCGTGCGGGCTGCTTCAACACCGCCTGCGCCAGGATGATGTCGCGGCGCGGTTCATTCATCGCCTCGATGCGCTCGTGTACCGCGCACTCGGTGCTGTCCCTGCCCGATGCGCGCACGGTGCACCGGTACATCGTGCCGCATCCATCCGCGACCAACAATGCGTCGCCTTCGCGCAGGCGCATGACACGCGCGAGGTGATGGTGCTCGTCGCCGACGAGCAGCAGTGTTCGGCCTGCCACGTCCGCGGGTCGCGCGTGAAAGACTTCCATCAGAATGCCGCTCCGATTTCGAACACCCATTCGCCCCGCCCCGTCTCGTTCCACGCGCGCTCGGTGCGCAGCACAAAACTGTACGGCAGGAGCAGATGAAGTCCGCACCCGTAGCCGCCGGGCACCGTGCCCTTCCACGGCGCGCCGTCACGGTTCCACAGCGTGCCCGCGTCCGCGAACAGTGCCGCGTAGAGGCCCAGGCGCCAGAGGGCGAATTCCTTCATCGGCATGCCGGGCACGTTGAGGTAAAAGGGATACACGAGCGGCAGACGCAGCTCGGCTGAAAGACCTGCGATGCTCTCGGCTTCGCGCTCCTCCTCGAAATGGCCGCGGATCCGTTCGCTGAAGCCGAAGTACTGATGTTCATACAGGGGTATGGACGCGCCCGCGCTCACACGCGTGAATCCGCGCAGCGCCAGGGCCGTGCCGCGCGCAAAAGGGATGTAGCCGCGAAGATCCATGGAGTACACGGTGAAATCAAAAGGACCCCCGAGTCCTTTTTTTGTCACTCCCGCGCTGCCGAACATTCCCTCCGTGGCATACTCGCGCAGATTCCGGGTGTCGTGCCGCGCCGAAATCCCCGCCTCGAGATAGCGGTCGACGCCGCGTGGCGATGCTGTGCGTCCGGGCGCGTACTCCGACACCTCGTAGTGCCGGTACGCAAGTGTGAGCGCGATGCTACGGAAGGGATCGAAACGTTTCCCGAGTGTGGCGCCGAGACCGTAGCGGTTCTCGTCGAAGTTGTTGCCGCTTCCCCGCGCGAGCGCGCTCTTGTTGGCGGTACGCGCGAAGGACGCGTTGCTTTCAAAAAAAAGCTGTTCGGATCCGAATATCCACGGATTCGCGTAGTACAGACTGACCCACGGATCGTATCCGAGGGCGAAGCCCGCAAATATCTTTTCGTTCCAGCCGCGGAAATTTTCGTGTTTGATCCCGAGTCCGTAATACCAGTGGCCGATGTCGCGGTCCACCACGCCGAGCAGCGGCACGGGGTACAGGTACCAGCGCTCGTCGACCTCGACGAGAAGGATGGTGCTGTCGAGCGGCGGATAGCTGATGGTGACGCGGTTGAAGAGGCCGAGACTGTACACGCGCTCCTGGCAATAGGCGAGGGCCTCCGCGTCCACGGTGTCCCCCTGCCGCACGGTCATTTCGCGCAGGATGATGTCGGTCTTTGTAATCCTGTTGCCGAATACCGCGATGCCGGTGACGATGGGGGCCGGCGGTGGCGGATTCTGCGCGTGTGCAAACATCGCGAACAGCAGGAGAAATCCCGCTGCACGCGCAATTGTCGTCACACGCACTGTCCCGCCTCTCCTCACAGGCGGATGCGGAACGTGGCCTCGGGGACGAGTTCGGCCATGCCCGACGGAAGCGGCCGGACTTTGACGGACGAATGCAGCTCGGCCACGGAGTTGAAGCGTGCCGCGGCCCAGGCGGCATCGACCGCGCTCAGCACGTGATTGATGATCACGAGACTCACGATTCTTTCGGACACCGTATAGAAATCGTTCGCCTCGCCGCGCATGTCGGCGTACTGCCGGAAGCGTGTCGAGATCTCGCGGTAGCCGCCGTCGCTCTTGTCGTCCCAGCCGAAGGAGTACTGGTCGTATTTGCCGATCAGTTCGAAGTACTGTTGATGTCCGTGCCGCGGCAGGCGGTGCGAGAACACGGGTATCGCCATTTCCACTTCGTTCATCTGCGTCCAGTTGACCCGTTCCCAGTGCGGCAGCGATTCATCGGACGAGATGTCGATCGGTTTTGTGTTTTCTCCGCCGGGGAACGACTTCGCGTTCTCGTTCAGCCAGCGCGCATATTTCACCGCGCTCCAGTGCGCGTCGGCGTAGTTCTGGAACAGCAGCGTCTGGTCGTCGCCCTTCGTGTCGTATGAATTCGCAAAATACCATCCCGTGACTTCGGCGCCGAAAAAGAGTCCCGCAAGAATATACGATCCGGCGTACACCTCGCCCGCGCCCGGCAGTGCCAGCGACAACGCGCCCGCGAGCAGCGGTGAGCGGCGCGAGCCCTGCGCCGCGCCCTCGCTCCATGCCGCGGGTGCCTCCGGCACGGGTTCGAGGCTGCCCGTCATGTCGAGACGGAGCATGTGCCGGTCAAGGGCGACGCTCTGTTCCTGCGCGGGAACCGCTGCGGGTAACAGACAGAGAAGGATGAGAAGGGTGGAAAGGCGCACCGGGAATGCCGGCGTATCAGAATGGCGCGTCATCGGTGTCACCGTCGGCGATGTAGTGAATGTTGCTCGGAAGCCGCACCTCGAGATTCTCGAACTTCGCGTACTGCGGCACCCATGCGAGGGGCACTTCGCCCGTTTCACCGTTGCGCTGCTTGCCGATGATGATGAGGGCCTTGTTCTCCTCCTCGGGCGGGAGTCCCTCGAGTTCGCGGTTGCGGTGCACAAAGAGCACCACGTCGGCATCCTGTTCGATCGAGCCCGACTCGCGCAGATCCGCGAGCATAGGTTTGCCGCCGGAACGCTGCTCGACCGCGCGGTTGAGCTGCGACAGCGCGATGATGGGAATGCTGAGATCCTTGGCAAGGCCCTTCAGCGAGCGGCTGATGGTGGCGATTTCCCGCTCGCGGCTCTCGCGCACATTGGGCGCGGTCATGAGCTGCAGGTAGTCGATGATGAGCAGGCGCACGCCCTGCTCGTCCACCATGCGGCGGGCCTTGGCGCGCAGTTCCAGTATCGAGATTCCCGGCGTGTCGTCGATGAACATCTTCGCGCGCTCGAGCTTGCCGACATAGGTGGCCAGCTTTCCGTAGTCGCTCTCCTTGATGCGGCCCGTGCGGACGAGCTGCATGTTGACACGTGCTTCGGCGCAGAGCAGACGCAGCGCGAGCTGCTCCTTCGACATTTCGAGACTGAAGATGCCGACGGGCATGTCGTGATCGATGCACGCGTTGCGGGCCATCGACAAGGCGAGCGCCGTCTTTCCCATCGAGGGACGCGCGGCGAGAATGATGAGGTCGGTGTCCTGCCAGCCGCCGGTCTTGCTGTCGAGCATATCGTAACCCGACGGCACTCCGGTGACGCCGGTGTGCTCCTGCGTGATCTTTCCGATCTTCTCGAGCAGTGGACGCACGACGGCGTTGAGATCCACGTAGCTCTTTTTGATGTGCTGTTCGGAGAGGTGGAACAGCTTCGTCTCGGCGCTGTCGATCAGTTCGAAGGCGTCGGACGAGTCGACGTAACATTCTGTGATGATCGCGGTGTTGACCTCGATCATCTGCCGCTTCAGCGCCTTCTCGAGAATGATGCGGCAGTGGTGCTCGATATGCGCGGGAGCGACCACTTCACTCGTCAGTTGTGTCAGATAGAACATCGAGCCGATCTGTTCGAGCTGCCCGCGCCTGCGCAGCTCGTCACCGACGGTAATGATGTCCACGGGTTGATGGCGCGCGTACAGGGCGCCGATCGCGTCAAAGATGAGACGGTGCGTTTCCTTATAAAACGCGTCGACGGTGACGAGCGAGACGACGGCGGAGACGGTCGGATCCGGCTGCAGCAGCATCGCGCCGAGCACGGCCATCTCCACGTCCACCGCCTGCGGCGGAAGATGCCCGGCCGAGCGGTCCGCGGCTTGCTGAAAGCGCGGTTCTGCCGGTTCATGCGGGAAGGACGGCTGCATCTGGTCCTCAGGCCTGCTTCTTGAGCGCGTCGTAGCGCGCGCGGAAACGCTGCACGTCGTCCCAGGTCGGCCGCTTCCAGTTCGGATTCCGCAGCAGCGCGGCCGGATGGTATGTGACATGCAGCGGGACGCCCTGATACGTGTGCTCCACTTCGCGGAGCCGTGTCAGTGAGTCGGTGGTGCGGAGCAGCGTCTGCGCCGCGATGCGTCCCAGCGCCAGCATGATGCGCGGCTTGATGAGCGCGATCTGATGATGGAGATACGGTTCACACTGTTCCACTTCGGTCGGCAGCGGATCGCGATTGTTGGGCGGGCGGCACTTGAGGATGTTGCAGATGTAGACTTCCTCGCGTGTCAGATTGATGGCCTTGAGAATGTCGTTGAGCAACTGTCCCGCACGTCCCACAAAGGGTTCGCCACGCGCGTCTTCCTCCGCTCCCGGCGCCTCGCCGATGAGCACGATGTCGGCATCGGGATTCCCCACGCCGAAAACAAAACTCTTGCGCGTGTGTCCGAGCGAACAGCTTGTACATGTGTGAATGCGCTCGCGGAATCCCTCGAGCGACCGCGTGCGCTGCCAGCCGTCGGTCCCCGTCACGCTGCCGTCCTCTTCCGACGCGGTGCGCGGCGGCAGGACGATTGCGTCGCCGTAGATGTCGCGCATTTGGCGGAGGTAGCGGTGAAGATCGTGCACAAGAAACGGGCCTGCTGTGTTTGCATCGGGGAGTGAATGGGAAATCTACTGCGCGGCGCGGGAACGGTCAAGGCAGGACCTGCGCCATGGCGGCACCACGTGCCTTCGAGCCGGACTTTGGTGGTACGCTCAGGCGCCGCTGCGCGAGGAAAGAAGATAGACGGCGCGATCGAGGAGCGCGTGCGCAAGATCCGACTTCGGCATCAGCCCCAGCTCCTCGGTACTGCCATCGGCAAAGAGGAAGGTTGCGACATTTGTATCACCGCCGAAGGCGGCTCCCTGCTCGAGGGGATTGTTGAGCACGATCATGTCGGCGCGTTTGCGCTCGAGTTTCTCGCGCGCATTCCGCACCGCGTCGTCGGTTTCGAGCGCGAAACCCACAAGAACACCGCCGCGGTCACGCGTGCCGAGTTCCGCAAGGATGTCGGGATTCCGCTCGAGTACCAGCGTCAAGCCCTCGTCGCCGAGGTCTTCCTTCTTGATCTTGTGCGCGGACACGGTCGCCGGACGGAAATCCGCAACGGCCGCTGCCAGCACCGCCACGCGCACACCGTCCATGTTGCCCATCACGGCGTCGCGCATCTCCTGCGCCGTGGTCACGTCCACACGCCGCACACCCCGGGGAGTGGCGAGATGCACCGGACCCGCAACAAGTGTCACATCGGCACCGCGTCGCGCTGCCGCGGCGGCAATCGCAAAGCCCATTTTGCCCGAGCTGTGATTGCCGAGAAAACGGACCGGATCAAGCGCCTCGTGTGTCGGTCCCGCCGTCACAAGCACACCGGTGCCCGTCAGATCGCGGCGGCCAGGCCACACGACATCCTCCAACACTTCGATCAACACGGGCGGATCGGGAAGTCGTCCCGGGCCCACAAGACCGCTGGCAAGGTCCCCCTCGTCGGGAGGCACGATCACGACGCCACGCCTGCGGAGGATGTCGAGATTCTCCTGCGTCGCCTGATGAGTGTACATGTCGGTGTCCATCGCGGGCGCCACCACAAGAGGCGCGCGCAGCGCCAGCACCAGGGCCGTGAGGGCGTTGTCGGCAAAACCGTGCGCGAGTTTGGCGATTGTTCCCGCGGATGCGGGCGCGATGAGCATCACCTCGGCCCACATGCCGAGATCGATATGCCATGTGCCCTGCGACGGCTCGGCAGGGAACATGTCGCGGACGACCTCCGCGCGCGACACCGTGGCGAGAGCGAGGGGCGAGACGAACTCCGCCGCCGCGGGTGTCATCACAACGCGGACCTCGGCTCCGGCGCGGGTCAATTCGCGCACAAGCTGCGGCGTCTTATACGCCGCGATGCTCCCGGTGACGCCGAGCAGGACGCGCCGGCCGCCGAGCATGCTCATTCTTCCTTGTAGCGGTAGCTGAGCTGGCCGTCGAGAAGATTCTCGATCGCCTGCTGCGTCGGCTTCGGCAGCTTTTCGAATTCGATGCTGATGCGCATCTGTTCGGGATTCGTTTCGATTTCCTCTTCGGAATCGATGCGTGTCGCGAACATTTCCAGCTCCTGGTTGAGCCGGATTTTCATCTCTTCGTTGATCTGGCGCGCGCGTTTCGACAACACGACAATCGCCTCATAGACGTTTTCGGCGTGGCTGTCGAGCGCTTTCAATTCGAGCGGATTCAGAGACATGCTGCTCTCCTGTGTATGTGTATCATGATGATCGTCCTTGCTGCCGCGCGGGCATGCCGCTCCGCTCGGCCACGATGGCCGCAACGGCGGGGACTGACCGCGACAGATCGTCGTTGACGACGCGATAGTCGAATCGCGGCGCCTGTTCCATCTCCCATTTTGCGCGCGCGATGCGCCTCTCTATCACCTCGGGTGATTCCGAACCGCGGTGTTCGAGGCGGCGGCGCAGCGTCTCCAGATCCGGCGGCTCAATAAAAATGAGCACCGCTGCATCACCGAAGGCCGCCTTTATCGAGAGCGCGCCCTTCACATCGACATCAAAAAGCAGATGGCGCCCTTCCCTGTCGGCGCGTTCCACTTCGGAGACCGGTGTACCGTACCTGTTCCCGAACACCTCCTCCCATTCCACGAAGAGCCCGCCGTCGATGCGGCTCTGGAACTCGTCGGCCGTGAGGAAGTAATAATCCGCGCCTTCACGCTCGTTCGGGCGCCGCGGCCGCGTGGTGGCCGACACCGAAAACGAGAGCGCTTCGAACATCGGCAGAATACGACGCGCGATGGTCGTCTTCCCCGAACCGCTCGGAGCTGAAAGCACAAAAAGCATCGCGGCTTACTCCACGTTCTGCAACTGTTCGCGGATGCGTTCGAGTTCTTCCTTGATGCCGACGACGAGGTACGCGATATCGGCGTCGTAGGATTTTGATCCGATCGTGTTGGCCTCGCGATTTATTTCCTGCAGAAGGAACGTCATCTTCCTTCCTTCCGATTCGGGCGAGGCGATCGCGTCGCGGAAAAATTTCAAGTGACTGCGGAAACGGACCAATTCCTCCGTGATGTCCATTTTGTCGGCGAGCATCACGATTTCCATCTCCAGCCGCTGGGCGTCCACCGTGCCGGGTGCGAGCACCTGTTCGACTCGCTCTCGCAAACGCGCGCGTTCGATCTCGGACCTGCCCGCGGAGAGTTCCTGAATGCGGACCAGCGCTGTTTCCATTGCATCGAGGCGCCCCGCGAGGTCACGCGCCAGCTCCCCGCCCTCCTTGCCGCGCATATCCGACAGCATCTCGGCCGCGGCCGTCACCGCCGCCGTCACCGCGGTCCACTCGTCCTCATTCGCCGAGACCGTATCATCGGCCGTAAAAACGTCGGAGAAACGGAGCATGTGGTCGAGCGTGACGTCACCCTCGATCCCGAGCGTGTCGCGGAGCGCGGTGAGAAGTTCCTTGTAGCCGCGCGCGATGTCGGCATTCACCGACAGCGCGATGGCGGTGCCGGCGCCCCGATCGATCGAGACCGACAGCGTGACCTTGCCCCTGCCCGCCTTGGCGCGCACAAGCTCCTTCAGCTCGTTCTCGCGCGGCTGCAGCGACTTCGGGAGACGCGCGGAAAATTCGTAGAAACGGTTGTTCACGCTCCGCAGTTCCGCAGTGGCGCTCACGCCCCCGGCCACCGCCGTCCCGTTTCCATATCCCGTCATGCTTATGAGCATCGTCACGCCTGTGCTGATTTCTAACCAGAATTTTAAATGTACGGAAGTCTCGCTAATTTTGCAATAATTTCCTGTGCATCCATGCCCCCTCTCGTCTCGGTCATTCTCCCGACGTATAACCGTGCCGCCTTGCTCCCGCGCGCCATCGATTCCGTGCGGGGACAGTCGCTGACCGACTGGGAACTCATCGTGGTGGACGACGGAGGCACCGACGACACTCCCGCCGTCCTCGCCCGTTATCAGGCCATGGACGGCCGCATCCGCGCGTTTCGGCAGGAGAATGCCGGACCAGCCGCGGCTCGGAACGCGGGTTTCGTGCTGGCACGCGGGGCGTACATCGCCTTTCTCGACTCCGACGACGAATACCTGACCGATCACCTTCTGCTTCGCGCGCAAATGCTCGACACACAATCCGGGGTTGATGCCCTGCATGGCGGCGTGCTCGTGGCCGACGGTGATCCGCTTGTGCCCGATGCGACTGATCCGTCGCGCCTTATACACATAGACGCATGTGCCGTGGGCGGCACGTTTTTTCTCCGCCGCCGTCTGCTGGAATCCGGCCTGCGATGGACCGGCGGCTATGCGGAGGACGCCGCACTTCTCGCAGCTCTGAAGCGCCGCGCGGTGGTGCTGCGTGTCGATTTTCCGACCTACGTCTATCACCGGGATACACCCGACAGCCGCTGTGCGGATCAGCGGGAGCGGTCCGGGACGGGCTGATGCACGCATCGATTTTTCTGTAGCCCGCAGGCCGCGCGATTCCGTATTTTCCGCACTGTGTCGTTATCTCGCCCACGATTATCCCCATAGTACCAGCACGAGTCCTGCAAGAGATCACATGTCACGCAGTCCCGTCTCCGCCAATCTCAAAATCGTTCTTGTTGTACTCGCGCTGGGCATCGTTGTTGCGCTGCTGCTGCACACGCAGACGATTGTCCGCAAGCTGCAGGAACGCGAGCACAGGTACGCGGATCTGTACGTCAAGGCGCTCGAATACATCGGCAGCGAAAGCGCCTCGAATGCGGATCTCACGCTGATCACGGAAGAGATCATCAACAAAATCGATTTCCCGATCATCATCGCCGCTCCCGACAGGCGCCCTTCAGGGTCGAAGAACATCACAATCGATTCGACGCTCTCACCCGACGAGGTGATCCGTTTCCTCGAGAAGGAGCGCGACGCGATGGCCGCGCACAATCCCCCGCTGGCGCTGCTGTATCAGGACACCATCGTCACACAGTACGTCTATTACGACGAATCCGACACGGTCAAACAGTTGCGCGCCCTGCCGTACATTGAAATCGCTGTCGCCACGTTGTTCATCTTCATCGGCTACATCAGCTTCAGTTATATCAAGCGCAGCGAGCAGGCCAACATCTGGGTGGGGATGTCGAAGGAAACCGCGCATCAGCTCGGCACGCCGCTGTCGAGCATCATGGGTTGGATCGCGCTGCTGCGCGAACAGCAGGCAATGCCGCCGCCCGCACTGGCGCTTGTGGACGAAATGGAGAACGACGTGCAGCGGCTCGAACGCATCGCGCTCCGTTTTTCCAAGATCGGATCGCAGCCGGAGCTGCACGAGCAGGACATCGGCGACACGGTGCGCAAGTCGGTCGAGTACTACAAAAAACGCATCCCGCGCCTGGGGAAAACGGTGGAGTTCACCGTGCGGCAAGCGGAGCCCGTGCTCGTGCGCTGCAATGCGGAACTCATCGAGTGGGTGTTCGAGAACCTGATCAAGAATGCGCTCGACGCGATAGAAAGCTCGAGCGGACGCATCACATTCACCGTGGGCCGCAGTGGACGCACGGCTGTCATCGATGTCGCGGACACAGGCAAGGGCATCGAGAAGCGCCGGCGCAAGGATATTTTCAGACCCGGCTACAGCACAAAAAAACGCGGATGGGGACTCGGTCTCAGTCTCGCCCGCCGCATCGTCGAGAATTATCACAAGGGCCGTCTCTTTGTGCTGGCCAGTGATCCCGGGCGCGGAACCACGTTCCGCATCAAACTCCCCGCCGCTTAAACAACACGGCCGTTGTGGCGGCGCACACAACGCGACCGGCGAACCTCGCCGCGAGGTTATCCCATACCCGGCGTATCACGCCCCGAGGTTTATCCCATACGTTGAGGCGTAGAGGGCGGCACGAGAACGAGACCGCGCCCGGAACAGGCGTGACACGGGTGAAGCGTGTCTCGTCTATTCCGGGCGCGCGTCGCGCGAACTGCGCGAAAATTAGTTGCCTGCGGGCGCGGGCTGCGGGTTGGGCTGCGGGGGCTGCTGCGGCGCGGGCTGCTGCTGCGGGGCCGCCTGCTGCTGCTGCGGCGCGGGCTGCTGCATCTGGCGCTGCGCGGCATTCATCGGCACCTGCTCGATGAAGATGGAATCCTGCGATCCCTGCGTCGGGAGGAAAAACATGTTCACCGCGAAGATGAGAACCACAAACGCGGCCGCGAGAATCCACGTTGCGTTCGAGAGCACATCGGCCGCGCGGCGCACGCCGAGCATGGTGCCGACACCGCCGGCTCCGCCGAAGGCGCCGGAAAGACCCTGACCTTTGCTGCTCTGCATCAGAATCACAACCGTCATCAGAGCGCTGATGATGAGAATGACAAGAATGATGATCGTGTACATTGAATACTCCTCGTAGTCGAATCTTTCTAATATACGAGCCCGGGAAATAACTGCAAAATGCCCGTGCTCAGGGCAGGACCTGTTCCGCCGCGTGATAACTCGAACGCACGAGCGGCCCGGATTCCACATGCGAAAATCCCAGCGTCAACCCTTCCTCCCGCCATGCGGCGAATTCGTCGGGCGGCACGTAGCGGTCCACCGGCAGGTGTTCCTTGCTCGGCTGCAGATACTGCCCAATCGTCACGATATCGACGCCCGCGTCGCGCACGGCGGCAAGCAGCGACCGCACCTCGTCGCGCGTCTCACCGAGGCCGAGCATGAAGCCGGTCTTTGCCGTGATGCCGCGCGCGTGGGCGCGGCGAAGGACGGCGAGACTGCGGTCGAATTTCGCCTGCGGACGCACCGATCTGTACAGCCGCGGCACGGTTTCGACGTTGTGGTTGAGCACGTCGGGATCCGCGTCGAGCACGGCATCCACGGCGGCGGTATCGCCTTGAAAATCGGGTATGAGAACCTCGACACGGCAGGCGGGCAGGCGGTCGCGTATCGCACGGATGGTCGCCGCGAACACGGATGCGCCGCCGTCGGGAAGTTCGTCGCGGTTGACGGAGGTGACTACGGCATAGCGCAGCCGCATCGCCACGACGGCCTCCGCCACGCGGCGCGGTTCGTCGAGATCCAACGAGGGAGGACGTCCGGTTTTTACGGCACAAAAACCGCAGCTCCGTGTGCACACGTCACCAAGTATCATGAAGGTGGCGGTGCCGTGATTCCAGCACTCGGCCATGTTTGGGCAGCGTGCGTCCTCGCAGACGGTGTTCAAGCGCTGTCCGTCGATGATATGACGCAGTTCGCTGTAGGAGGTGCCGAGAGGCACGCGCACCTTGAGCCACGAGGGCCGCGGCGTGCGCGCGGGTGAGTCAGAGGGGATGTCCATGCAGGCCTTTCCGCCGCCCGCACGTCACGAGGTGATCGTGACGATGTAGAGCGTCAAGCAGAGAAATGTGACAAAGACAAGCATCGAGGTGACGATGATCAGCGAGACGAATTTGAGTGGAACGTCGGGCTGATCGTACTGCGACCGCTGCCGCTGTAAACTCTTGCTTGTCTTGTATCCAAAAAACGTGGTGAGTGGAAATGATACGATTGTGAGACCCAGCAGTGTGGTGGCGAAGGCGCCACCGGTGTCGGCGGGGAGGTCGTCGTCGATATAGTGCTGAAGCCCGTCGTAGAGAATCAGCGACCCGACTATCAGCACCGGGACCGTCACGATCCCGATGCTGATTTTTAGTGTTCTCCGCAGGCTCGCCGGCACCCGGGCACTCTCAGATAGCGGCGGGTTCGAAGGACTCGAGAATCCGTTTCAGGCTCTCGAGATACTTGCCCCCCAGCGCGCCGTCGACGATGCGATGATCGAACGACAGCGTGAGAGTCATCATCGACCGCACCGCAATCACATCCTCTCCGTCGCGTTCGAGCACGACGGGTTTCTTCTGCATGGTGCCGACTCCGAGAATCGC
This sequence comes from Ignavibacteriota bacterium, assembly GCA_016218045.1. Taxonomy (NCBI): domain Bacteria; kingdom Pseudomonadati; phylum Ignavibacteriota; species Ignavibacteriota bacterium. The sequence continues at coordinate 23,093 of JACRFB010000045.1, read as the reverse complement.
AACCTGGGGCTGGTTGATGATGGGAATACCCCAAGTGGATCCGAAGACGCCAAAGTTGGTGATCGTGAATGTGCCGTCCTGTATCTCCTCCGGCTGCAGGCGTTTTTTCCGCGCACGCGAGGCGACGTCGGCGATGGAACGAGCCAGTCCGACAGTGTTTAACGCATCCGCATGTTTGACCACGGGCACGATGAGTCCGCCGTCGTCGAGAGCCACGGCGATGCCGAGATTCACGAATCGTTTGATCAGAATCGATGCGCCATCGACCGACGCGTTCACGAGCGGATGTTCCTTGAGCGCCTGAATGGCGGCCTCCGCGACAAACGGCATGAAGGTGAGTGAAATCCCTTCGCGCTGTTTGAACGCGGCGGCGTTTGCATCGCGGAAGCGCACCACGGCCGTCATGTCGACGTCCACCGCGAGTGCCACGTGCGGGGAAATACGCTTGCTCTCCACCATGTGTTCGGCCATGAGACGCTGCATGTTGCTCATGGGCAGCACCTCAACGCCGCTGCCCGGAACCGGCGCGGGGCGCGGCTGCGGGGCGGATGCGGCCGGAGACGGAGACAGACCCGCCGCGGGCGCGCTGCCGCGCTGCTCGAGCCACGCAAGTATGTCGGACTTGGTCACGCGGCCGCCGGCGCCGCTGCCGTGTATCGACTCGAGCTCCGCCGAATCGAGATTGTTCTCGGCCGCGATACGCATGACAACAGGCGAGTAGAAGCGCGCGCCCTTCTCGCTCTTTACGGCGGGCGCCTCGGATGTCGATACAACGGGTGCGGGGGCGGATGCGGGCTGCGGCGCCGCTGTCTCCACGGGGGCGGCGGACGATGCAGCGGATGCGGGAGCGGCGGAGACCGACTCGACCACAACTGCCGCGGCGGCGTCGGTTTCGATCACTGCGAGCACGGCGCCCACGTCGCGGGTTTCACCTTCCGAGGCGAACATTTCCACCAGGATGCCCGAAGCGGGCGACGGTACCTCGGTATCGACCTTGTCGGTCGCGATTTCCAGAATCGATTCATCCTTGTCCACAGCATCGCCGGGTTTCTTCACCCATTTCAGAATGCGACCCTCTGTGATGCTCTCGCCCATCTTGGGCATCAGCACGTCAACTCTCATGCATGTATTCCTTCGTGATTCGTATGTGCGGTTCAGTAATGTGCCAGTTCACGCGCCGCGTTGATGACGTCGCGGTCCTGCGGCAATATCTCGCTCTCGAGCGTCCAGGAGTACGGCACGTGACAGTCCACCGCGCCGACACGCCGGATGGGCGCGTCGAGGAATTCGAAAGCGCGGGCCGCTGCACGCGCGGCGATCTCGGCGCCGAAACCGTTCGTGAGATTGTCCTCGTGCGCAATGAACAACTTGCCCGTTTTCCGGAGCGACGCGAGTATGGTGTCCATATCGAGCGGCAGCAGTGTGCGGATGTCGATGACCTCGAGCGAGATCCCCTCCTTGTCGAGTACGCGCGCCGCTTCCAACGCCTTGCTCACGAGCGCTCCCCAGCACACGACGGTCACGTCGCGGCCCTCGCGCCTGACGGACGCTTTTCCGAAGGGGATCAGGTAATCGGCATCGGGTTCGAGAGCGGCAGCGTGGCCCTGTCGATATATGCCCTTGTGCTCGAGAAACAGCACCGGATCGTCGATGCGGCACGCGGTCTTGAGCAGGCCCTTGGCGTCGGCCGCGTTGGACGGGTACACAATGTGCAGGCCGGGGATATGCGCGAAATAGGCGTCGATGCTCTGGCTGTGGTAAAGCGCGCCGTGTATGTACCCGCCCACGGGTACACGCAGGACAACGGGGGCGCTCCAGTCGTTGTTCGAACGATAACGCATCGTGGCAACTTCGTTGCGGATGTGCATCATCGCCGTCCAGATGTAGTCGCCGAATTGGATTTCGACCACGGGCTTGAAACCGCGCACTGCAAGGCCCACCGAAGTTCCGACTATGCTGGACTCGGCCAGCGGCGAGTTGAAGCAACGCCTGCGTCCGAATCGCGTCGACAGGCCCTTCGTGGCGGTGAACACGCCGCCCTTGCCGTCCTCGACATCCTGACCGAACACCACGATGCGGTCGTTCAACTCCATTTCCTCGTGCAGCGCATGATTGATCGCATCCACGAGCACTGTTTTATTCCCCGCGGGTTTCGAGTTTTCATACGCGAGCGCGGGCGGATCCGGCGAGAACAGGTAGTGCGTGGCGGTGGACGGCTCCGGCAGCTCCTTGGCCTCGACACGATCGGCGGTCTCGTCGATGTCGCGCGCCACCGTGGCCTGCATCGCGTCGGCCTCCTCGTGTGTGAGCATGCCCGCGTGCACGAGCGCCTCGCGCAGGCGCACTATCGGGTCGCGGAGCCGGTCGAGTTCCAATTCCTGTTTGCTGCGGTATTTGGTCTGGTCGTCGGACGAGGAATGCGCGAGCAGGCGCACAACATCGGTGACAACCACCGTCGGACCGTCACCACGTCGCGCGCGCGCAACGGCCTTGCGGAAGGCCTGATAGGTTTCGAAGAAGTTTGTGCCGTCGACCTCGATGCGGTCGAGGTTGACATAGCCGTTGACCATGTCGTACACGCTGCCGCCCGTCTGCTGCGAGAGGTGCACGGAGATCGCGTACTTGTTGTCCTGCACGCAGAATATCACGGGCAGTTTTTCGCGGCTCGCCCAGTTCAGCGCCTCGTGAAAATCGCCCTGGCTGGTGGTGCCTTCCCCCGAAGAGACGTACACAACCTCGTCGAGGCCGTCGAGTCTTGCACCGAGCGCGGTGCCGACGGAGTGGAGGTACTGCGTACCCGTGGGCGAGGATTGTGACACGATGCGCGCGCTGCGCATGCCGTAGTGCTGGGGCATCTGCCGCCCGCCCGAGTTGACGTCGCAGGCGCGGGCAAGAAAGTTGTCGAGCACCATTTCCGCCGTCATGCCCATGCCCAGCATAAACGAGAGGTCGCGGTAATACGGATATCCCCAGTCTTTCCCTACTGTCAGCGCGCGGGCCGCGGCAAGCTGCGCGGCTTCATGCCCCGATCCGCCGATATGGAAAAAGCTCTTCCCCTGCTTGAGCAGGGTCAGCATCTTCTGATCCAGCCGCCGCGCAACCATCATCAGGCGCAGCACTTCGCGCAGATCCTCGGCCGAGAACGGAATATCCTCGGGAATCTGCAGGGGCTGAATGCCCGCGCTGATCGAGACGTCGGATTGCGGCGATGCGGGTGTGCTCATTCGGTCGATGCTCCGGGTGCAGTCATGAATGTGTGTTTCTACAGGTAAAACGGGAATGTGCCGGGCGTGGTTCCGCACAGGGACTTGGTGCTGTGATCAAGCCCCAATCCCGCCGTCCGCACGGATCGGTATGCGCGACTTCCGTGTACACGTCCGCATGCCTGTGCTGATCCGCGCGGCAGGTTTCAACCGGGTATTACCCCGAAAAGTAGCTGTTTTTGTCTTGATCTGCAAAGAACGAGGCACCGTCATTGGATTACACATTTCCGCTCCGTACTTTTGTAGACTCTCTATCGCTGAGCTCAGCGCATCATCCGCAATCGTTTCACAGTCCGAGGCAGGTATGACCGATCAGTTGCAATCGCCGCTCGATGGAGCATCGTCGGAACACCAGATTCCCGCCATCGACGCGACCGTGTTGCGGCGCTCGTTGAAGACCATCATGAAGCCGGCCATCACGTGCGCAATAGACACGCCGATCAGTCAGGCAATATTTCTGATGCAGACGAAACGCATCGGCTGTGTGCTTGTCACGAGCAGGGGGAAGCTGCTCGGTATTTTCACCGAACGTGATGTGCTGAAAAAGATCCTCGGTGTCTCCTTCGATCTGAAAACGACACCGCTCACGGAAGTGATGACCGTCAATCCGCAGTCCCTCTACGAGGACGATACGATCGCGTACGCGATGAACTTCATGGATCTGGGCGGCTACCGCCACATTCCCGTCGTGAACAGGAATTTCGAACCGGTCGGCGTGGTGTCGGTGAAGGACATCGTCGCGTACTTCGTGCAGCACTTCGCCGACGAGGTGCTGAACCTTCCGCCGCATCAGGCGATGAGTCCCGACACGGAAATTCCCGGGGCAGACGGCTCGCTCGAGTAACGGCTACTTGCGCGGCGCCTGTGCCAGGGCTCTCGCCGTGGCGGCATCGCGCAGTATCGTCTCCCGCACGGCAGCATCCTGCTCGTGCGAGGCCGCGCGTTCGAGCGCCGCGGCGGCCTCCGCGGCACGGCCCGCCCGGAGCAGGAGTATTCCCATATTCCGATGCGCGGGTCCGAAATTCGGATCACTGCGCGCCGCTTCGAACCATGCCTGATAGGCCTGCTCGGGCCGTTCGGCCTGCATCAGGGCGTTCCCGCGGTTAAAAAGCGCGAGTGTGTGCCGCGGCCGCAGCGCGAGCGCGCTGTCGTACATCGGCAGAGCTTCGGCGATCCGCCCCGTCGCCGCGAGCGCATTGCCGCGGTTCACGTACACGTCGGGTGTCGGACGTTCGGCCAGCGAACGTGTGAACAACAGCTCGGCCTTCGTGTACTCGCGGTTGCGGAATGCCATGTCGCCGAGTGTCTGGTATTCTCTCTCGTACACTTCGGTGAAAGACGGCTGCGCCACAACAAGGAGCAGGACGGTGCCCAGCCCGATTCCTGCGCTTTGCATGAGCGGCATGAAACGTTTCTCGCGTACCGCGCACAGCGCCTCCTGCGCCGCGATGCCGCCGTACACCGCAAGAACCGGGATCAGCGGAACACGGAAGCGGCCCGCGATGAAGAACAGAGCGGTCGAGAGAACAAATGCCGCAAAAAGAACGGGCGGAACCACCGCCCCCCGACGTGCCCGCAGAACGAAAACATAGCCCGTGATGGCAAAACCGAGAAGCACGAGGAACGGCGGCAATGGCAGATCGAGAAGCGTACCGTACTCGCGCCGGATGAAGCCCATGCTGAGACCGGTCTGCTCTATATCCGCCGGATGGAAAAACAGCAAAACCTTGCGGCCGAGCAGCCCCATAAATCGGACCGGATTATCCGATATCCAGCGGCCCGCAACCGAGAACCAATACGACGAGGTTTCGGAGGATGTGAGGGCGCGGCCGAGGGCGCGTTCGGCCTCGAGTTCGCCGTTCGGATCCTTCGCAATATCGACCCCTTCAGGCACATTGTACCAGCCCTGGGCGGACCCGTTGTTCCCTGCATGGAAGTTGTATCCACCCGCGCTTGTGACGGGCACAAACACACCCTCGACAAGCGCGTTGCGTATCGTGAACGGTATTATGACAAGCAGCGCGGAGGCCGCGAGCAGGCCCTGCAGACGCAATGCCGGAGCAGTGCCGCGGGTACGTCCGCGCATGTACACCGCGGCCAGCAGTACCGGATACAGGATCAACGAGAAACGTGTCACCAGCGCAACGCCGAGAGCAAGGCCCGACACAACCGCGTCCCGTGGCCGGCCGTATTTTTCGAGCCGCAGCAGCACGGCCAGATGTGCGGTGAGAGAAAAGGCGAGCAGCGACTCGGTGAGCAGCATGGTGTCGTAGAACAACAATTCGGGCGACACGGCGACAAGCAGTCCCGCGGCAAGCCCGGCACGTGTATTCCACAACCTCGCAGCGATCATCCCCGTCATGACAGCAGTCGCGGCGCCCAGCAGACACTGCACGAGCCGCGCCAGAAGGTTCGGATCTCCCGCACCGCCGAGGAGGGCAAGGAGATAGGGATACAGGGGCGACATGAACCAGGCCTTCGCCGGCAGCGCTCCGTTGCGGATCGCTTCGGCAAGCGCCAGGTAGATCTTCGAGTCTGATACGTGTTCCGTGTAAAACGGTGTATCCGCAAATTGGTACAGAAAGAACAGGCGCAAACCCAGCGCCGCCGTCGCCACAGCATACCACTGCGCGGCGGCCGTGGAAACGCGCCTGTCATCGCGCGCCGAGACACGCCGCGCGGACTTCGACCGCGCTTCGCGGGCTGCACTCATATCACATCCGGACCGCGCGGAGCGCGTTTAATCGAGCAGCGAAATTCTGCGCGCGACGCGCACATCGCCATCACTGAGCACCAGAAAGTACACTCCCGCCGTGAGCCCTGCCGCATCGATGCGCATGTCGTTTGTGCCGGCCGGGAACGCGTCCTCGGCGAGAGTGCGCACGTGCCGTCCCATTGCGTCAAACAGGGCGAGTGTCAGAACGCGGGTTTCCTGCGTCGTGAATCGGATGGATGTAAATCCCGCGGCCCTTGTAAAGGGATTCGGATAGTTCTGCTCCAGCACAAGGCCATCCGTCGCGAAGGGGATGCGGAGTTCAGCCACCGGTGAGGCTGTGGTGGTTCCGTCGATGTCGACCTGGCGGAGACGATACCGCACAACGCCCTGGCCGTTCATCACGAGACGAGGATTGTCATCAACAAACTCGTAGGTCCGTGGATGAGCGGAGCTTCCCGCGCCGGGCACAAAACCGATTTTCTGCCACAGCGAAAAAGCCCCGTTCTCCGAACGCTCCGCGAGCCGCTCTATTTCGAAGCCGTAATTATTCGTCTCGGTTTCCGTGCGCCACGAAAGCACACCGGCTCCGTCCCTGTATGCCGCGGTAAATGAGACAAGCTCCACCGGTTTTCCGTTGATGTAGCAGACGTGCGCCTCGGCCCACAAGTCCACGGAATCGCGGAAGGATGCCGTGGTCAAGTACTGCGTGACCGTCTGGTACGACCCATTGTTATTCAGTACGATCGAACGTTCTTTGTTTATCGCATCGAGTTTCATGATCGTGCGGCCCACATCGCCGGAAGGTCCCTTGAGCCGCCATGTCAGCCAGAAATTTCTTCCCACGGGGATCTGAGCCATGGTCTGATCGAAATCGAGTTCCACCACCCAATAATTGTCGGGGATGCTTCCTCCAAATCCGGCGGGTATGGCCGATTTGTAATAGTCGAGCACATCGATGCGCGGCAGTGTATCCAGCAGAATGCGCACCTCGAGCGAGTCATAGATCGTGATGGCCGTGTTCTTCTCGATACCGAAACAGATATAGGCCGAATCGACCGTGGCCAGATAGGGCTCGGGAGTCATCTTCACGCCCCACCACACAGTCGGGAGGTTCATCGTGTGGACGAGGTCCTGACCGCCGGAGTTGAAGTACATCAGTGGGTCACACGGAACCTGCGCCAGGACTGAGCTGGATGCGATGAGTGAGAGCGCAAAGACACCGAGGAGGATCTTTTTCATTGCGGCGTTCGGAATGTCTGGGTGGGAATGCATGAAAGGAAAAGATACAAAGCCCGGACACACCATCAAATGTTTGGTGGAGGACGTCGTGGAGCAGTGCGGTACAACGGCTGCAAAGACCGCGTCATAAAAAAAAGAGCGGACGCTCCGATTTCTCGGAGCGCCCGCCGTGACTCAGGCGCTGTAAAGCGCCGGGGGAATCCCCCGGGATTACTTCGACAGCGTCATCTTGATCTGGCTGCTGAACGCCGCGCCGCCCTGAAGCGGGGTCGCGTCGATGCGGCAGATGTACTGACCGCTGGCAACGAGTTCACCGACGTTGTTCATACCCTTCCAGGAGATGTTGTAGCGACCGGCTTCCTGCGCATCGCTGACGAGGGTCATGACTTCGCGACCGAGCATGTCAAGCACGCGCAGTGTCACGAAGCTGCTCTGCGGCAGCGAGTAGCTGATGGAGGTCGAAGGATTGAACGGGTTCGGATAGTTCTGGTCGAGCGCGAAGCCGGCCGGCACGGTCTGATCGACAGTGCTGCGACCCGCCTTGCGGTTCTGCGGAACGGTGTAGAGAATGCCGGTGGAACCGACTTCCACATCGACCGACTGGATCTCGCCGTACGGTGTGACAGTTTCGACAGGAACCATCGTCTCAAGTGTGGCAGCGTCAATTTCGCGAGCAGGGCTGCTCTCGACCGGCTCGATGCCGGGGCGATTCGCCTTAATGTACGACGCGAGTTCTTCCTTCGATGTGAAGGTCGGCACGGAGGCCGGAGCCGACGACTTGGTCGCCTGGAATTCCTTCATGTCGGGGAACAGGGTCATCTTGTCGTAGTTGGCGCCCGGACGCTCGATGCTGTACACGTTGTCGACAACCTGAAGCAGCTTGCCGAAGTTGTCCTTGCGGTTGTACACAAACGCAACGTTGTTGCCGTTCTCGATGGACTGCGAGATCACGGCCTTGTCGGACACGTTGCCGACGAGGTAGATGTCCGTGTTCTTCGCGGTCGCGATGCGGCTGTCGGAGGCGTTCATGACTTCGACGTTCACACCCTTCTCGCGCAGAGCGGAGACGGCGGAATTGATGTCGGAGGTCGATGCGGTGCTGCCGGTGGCGAGGATGGCGCGCGTGTTGCTCACATACAGCATGAACTCGTGCGTGTCATTCACCGCGTTCTGGTCGCTCGGCTTGCGTGAGAAGTCGGCAACGACCTTGTACAGACCGCCGTTTGCGGGAGTCCACTGCGCCATCGGGACGGAGACCGACTGATAGCCGTTGACGCCGGGATATGCGGGATTGCCCTGCGGACCGTAGTTGATGTCGCTGATATACACACGATTGTTGCCCTGATCGTAGATCTGGACGCGTGCGTTGAAGTCCTTCGTTGCGCCGCCCTGTGTCGAGTTTGCGGTGACAATCGTGTTCAGCGCAAACGGCGCGTTGGTGATGGACACCGACTCGGTGCCCTTCGTGCCGTTGATGCTGAGATAGTCAATCGCAAAGTCGTTGAGGGTCGTCATGTTGAGGCGCATCGGAAGTGTCCAGTTGCCCCAGGTGTCTGTTGCGCTGAGAGCGGAAACACCCGCGCTCGGGGCGGCAGTGCCGCTCGAGGTGTACGTGTACATGAAGCGGGTGCCGAGTGTGGAGAAGGGACCGAGAGGACCGAAATTCTCGTTGAACTTGAAGTCCCAGTAACGGTCGTTCAGGAACGGCAGCATACCCCAGGTGTACGGGTAGATGAGTGCATTGGCTGTACCCATGTTATCGAGCATGACGGCGTACGTGCCGGGTGCAAGATTCACAGTGGGATTCGTCGTGATGTTGCCCTGCGCGTCACACGCATAGAGCGGGAAGGTGCGCCAGTTGCCCGGCATCCACTCGTCGGCATTGATGGTCGGCGACTTTGCAACCGGCGGACCGACGGGTCCACCAGTGTAGCCATTGGAGCAGCGCCACACCGAGATACGGAGCGGCGTACGCCATGTGATCGACAACGCCTGGCCCAGACCACGATCGAGCTTGTAATCAAGGCTCGTCACTGTTGTGACGGGGTTCTTGGTCACTGTAAACGTGATGCCAAAGCCGGAACCGTTGGCGGTGTTGGCCTGCAGCGGGAAGGAAGCGAACAGACCAGACTGCGAGCCGGCATTGTAACCGTTCCACTGGTTGACTCGGTCGCCAATATACGAGAGTGTGGTGTTGGTGACCTGCACCGGAGCCATCGTCTCGAACACGTTGTCGGTATTGTCGTCGTCCGCGCGCTGCTGCGAGAGGATCGAACGCAGATAGTAGGAACCAATCGGAAGCATGGCGAGATCAGCATTCACCGTCAGGCCTGCCTTGGCGGGATTGGCATCAAGCGAACCCGGATAGGCATAGGGACCGTCGCCCACGAGGGCTGTGCGGTTTGTACCATTGCGGGCTTCGACATTCTCCCAACCGATCGTGCTGCGGGGACCCATTTTCTGAACGCCCCAGAAGAGGAGCATGGGATCCTGATCCTTCGCGTGGATCGAGTAGGGCGGAATCGTCGAGATGACGTCCGGCAGATAGCCGAGCGGCGAACCGGTGATGGCACCAGGTATCGGTACACCAAGAAGCGGACCGGCAATACCTTCGTGCATGTTCGGATTCGCAACCTCGCCGCCGCCGGCGAGATACTGGACGAGGATGGAGATAACACGGACGTGGCCGTAGGCGTTGAACGGACGATCACCGTAGGTGTCGTACACGGTCACGTAATACAGGCCCTCGACGGGATTGCCGTTCAGAGCGGTGAGCGGCGTTTCCGGCTTGTACAGACCACACACACCGTCGCCGAAGCCGCAGGTTTCCGCGGTCTCGATCGAGGAGAGGGCGAGATCGTCAAAGGCGCAGTCGATATAACCGCCCATGTCACCACCGGAGAGGCCCCACGGGGTGGCCTGCTCGCTGTTACACGCCGTGAGGCGCACGCCACCCTGAATCGGGTTGCCGCCGAGCAGCGTGTTCGTCGTTGTCGCGGGACCAGTCGGCCACTGCGCGGAGATACCTGCCGTATTCGGCGGCGAGGGCGGGCTCGCAAGCGGCGCGGTGTAGGATGCGCTGCGGCCGAAGTACACGGCAATGTCACCCGTAAGTGCGGGCGACGGGTTGCCCGGAGGCGGAACGTTTGTCGCGATGTTGACGGTGATCTTGAAGCGGCCGCCCGTGCTGTAGCCCGGAACCGGCTGGCCGATCAGAAGACCGGGGTAACCGAGATTCGAAATGATGAACGGATATGCTTCGCCATTGAGGCCGGGCACGACGTTCGGGTTTGCACCCGCGCCGCACATCGGGTTGGCTGCGCTGGACGGTGTTTCGTTCGGCACGGTCTGGATCACGCCGTTGAGCTGGCCGACAAGCTGCGAACCCGTCTTGATCTGTTCCCAGAGCACGATTTCCGGCTCTTTCAGCACGGAGTTGAACACGAGGTACCAGCCCTCAAGGAAGCCGTTCTGCGCGGGCACCGTGCTGTTGCGGATATCTATGACCTGCAACGTCCACCAACCCTGCGACGGCTTGCCGTTCAGGCTCGCGAGCATCGTGGCCGGCGCGATCGGACGATCGTTGGGCTGCGACACGGGGCTGTTGGTGATGTTTGTGGCCCCGCCATCCTGGAAGAGTGCGTAAGAACGCTCGCTTCCGAGTGAACCGTTGTAGTTCGTGCCGTAGGCGGTCTCACTCTTGAGCACGACCTGATAGCCCGTGGGCGATGTGAGCACGATGCGAAGGCTGCTGTACCAATGGGTCTTCGCATAAATGCCGACGCGCACGTTCGTGACCTTGGTGTTCGTCGGGACGTAGATCTGGTCTACTACCGTCTGCGAACTCGTGATCGCGGCATGCGGAGTGCTCTTGAACTTGTAGGACTGCGCCCACGACGTCGTCGTCGTCAGCAGCACTCCCACAAGGAGGAGAGCAGAAAGAAGAGTCAACTTCCTCATAAAAAACCTCCAAGCAGTTTGGGAAAGATTGAACACGTGTGGTTTATCTATGTATTGGTCTGTTTCGGAAAATGAACTTGGGCGTGAGCGGGTCGTGACCGCTCTCACGCGGGGAGAACACGAGTAATCAAGTGGTTGAGGTGGCGTTACTGCCAGGCACAGGATTGAGCCAAAGAGGCAATTTTCAAGCTATCGGAGGTCAAGTTAATGAACCCTCCTCGGAATGTCAAGTTGAAGCATCGGGGTAAAAATACGTTCCCAATGGGAAACGAACCACTTTTTTTCGGTGTAGACCATCTTTTTTTTTTCAGCGGCCGAGGAACATCTTTTTGGTCTGTGCGCCTGCGGGCGTCCGCAATTTGTAGAAATATGCGCCCGCGGGAAGATCCGAGCCGTCAAATGTGACGGAGTAACTGCCGGCTTTCTGGCGATCGCTCACCAGTTCGCGCACTTCCCTGCCTGTGATATCATACACTCTCAACGTTACGTTCGCTGTTTCCGACAAAGTGTACGGAATCTCTGTCACAGAGAGAAATGGATTCGGCGCATTGTCGCCGAGTGTAAAATTCATGATTTCACCCGCGCCTATCGGCACCTCGTCCGAAAGCACTATGCTGCCGTCGAGATTGATCTTTTTCAGCCGGTAATACACGACGCTCTTCTCGGTCCATGTGTCGTTTGCACGGAAACTGCGGTGATTCCCTTCGGCCGTGCTGGACTCGAACGTGAGCAGCACCGAGTATTTGCCCTCCTCGGTCCGCTTCTCGATCTGATAGGCGCGCACCTTCGACTCGTCGTAGGAATCCCACGACATCGTCACATCGGCACCTTCCTGTATCACGCTGAACGAGATAAGCTCGACACGCAGCGGCGCCGTGGAGGGCACAAGCTTCGGCTTGTTGTACGCCACGGCCTCGACACCCTCGACCGCGGCGGTGCTCGAAATGCGGCCGTTCTGCGCGCGCTCGAAACTGAACAGGGCGTAGAGATTTTTTTCGTACCCCGACAGCGCCGTGTTTCGATAAAAGATAATTTCGTCCTGTGTTCTGGGAATTGACCACACGCGGAACTCGTCGATGACTCCCGAGAACCATTTTTTTCTCGACGGACGGCCGCCGACCATCACTCCTGCCGACGGAACCACGCCCTCACCGGAGCCGGCGGTGAGCGCTTCGACGAAGCGCGAGTCCATGTACAATTCGAACGAGCGCGTCGAGGAGGTGTACACCACGGCCACATGATGCCAGCTCCCGTCGGCGATGAAGGCGGCCGAGCGTGTTCGCGCCAGCACCGAGCCGTCGCAGGTCGACAAGGCGAGCGAACCGCGCTCGTCGATGCCGAGTTCGAATGGAAAGGCGCCGAGCACGTCGTCGCCGCGTGTGCTGACGATGGCGGCGTCGCGTGCCGTGCTCGCGAGCCATAGCTCCAGCGAGAAATCCTGTTCACGCGAGAAGGTGAACAGTCCCGTGTCGGGCAGAACCAGGTGCTCACGGTCGCCGGCGAAGGACACGGCGCTGGTGCCGTTGCGCTCGGGCTCGACGACGGTGAGCGTGACGATTTTGTCGGACGCCACGATGCGGTTGAAATCGCGCGGAGCACCGTCGCCCGTGCGCCACACGCCGGATTCCTGCTGCGCGGCCGCGACACACTTCAACGAGAACGTGCCCGTCTCCTTCGCGCGCAGCGTGAGGAGAACGCGGATGTCGTCGCCCTGCACGCGCGCGAAGGCGGACGAGTCCGCGAGCGCGATCACCCTGTGACCCGGCTCGGGAGTGAACAAACCCGCAAGAGCGGGCTGCAGGCGCAGGCGTTTCCTTCCCGTCGACGCAACAAACGACGCGCGCACATATTCAAAACTGTCGGGCACCTGCACCACGAGCCCCGCCGCGCCGGGCGCGGAGCCCGACACGCTGCCGTCGATCGCGACGACGAAGTTCTCGTCGGCCGTCACCATCGTCGGCGCGGTGATCGCGTGGATTGTCGCGAGGCAGCCGCTGCAGAGCACGGCGGTCAGCGCGAGGGCGGTAAAAACGCCCGCGCGTCGCGCGGAGATGCATCGCCGGAACACCCTCCGCTCACCTGTGCGCGCGGAGATACTCCAGACGCGGACGGAGTTTTTCGACAGGCGTCAGCAGACGGTCCTTCCCGAAAATCGCGTCTTCATACCGCGTGAAGGCCAGCTCGTAGCGGTCGCTCATGACGATCGCCTCCTCGGGACAGACCTCCTCGCAGAAACCGCAGAAGATGCAGCGCAGCATGTTGATCTCGAAACGCTCCGGATACCGTTCCTTCTGATCCTCGGTCTCGGCCGCCTGCACCTCGATCGCGAGCGCGGGACACACGCGCGAACACAGGCCGCACGCGACGCAGCGCTCGACACCGTTCTGTTCCAGCACCAGCACGGGCGCGCCGCGGAACGAGGGCGGCGGCGTCCAGCGCTCCTCGGGATACTGCCGCGTGTCCTTCTTCTTGAGCATCTGCCCAAGCGTCACTTTCATGCCCTTCACGATTTCGGGAATGTAGATTTTTTCCCAGAACGTGAGTGTGTATTTCTTGCTGCGGTCGGTGGACGTCATGAAAAATTTCCTTTCTCTACAAAACCGGAACGCGCGGACGGCGCGGCTGCACGCCGCATCCCGCGAACCGGACTCAGATCAGCAGTAACACGATCCCGGTGATCACGATGTTGAGCAGCGCCAGCGGCAGCATCACCTTCCAGCCCAGATTCATGAGCTGATCGTAGCGGAAACGAGGCAGGCTCCACCGCACCCACTGGAAGAAAAACAGCAGGAAGGCGACCTTGGCCATGAAGGCGACGATCTGCGCCACCACTTCCAATCCAGAGGGAAGGCCGAGCACATGGAGATACGGAACCTGCCAGCCGCCGAGATACAGGGTTGTGATGACGGCGCACGAGGTGATCATGTTCGCATATTCCGCAAGGAAGAAGAGCGCAAACTTGAAGCTGCTGTACTCGGTGTGATATCCGCCGACCAGTTCCGGTTCCGCTTCCGGTAAATCAAACGGCGCACGGTTGGTCTCGGCGAAGGAGGCGACAAGGAAGGTGATGAAGCCGATCGGCTGGAGGACGAGATTCCACATCCAGTCCGCCTGATGCGCCACGATCGATGAGACCTGCAGCGAACCGGTGATCATGACAATGCCGATGATGCTCAAACCCATCGACAGTTCGTACGAAATCATCTGCGCCGACGAGCGGAGTCCGCCCAGCAGCGAGTACTTGTTGTTCGACGCCCAGCCGCTCAGTGTCAAACCGTACACGCCCATCGAGGTGAGGGCGAGCACGTACAGGATGCCCACGTTCACGTCCGCAACGACGAGCCACACCTCGCGGCCGAACACGGTGATCGCGTGTCCCGCAATGGGGATCACGGCAAGCGTGCTGAAGGCGACGCCGATGGAAATAACAGGTGCGAGTGTATGAATGAAACGATTCGCGACTGTCGGAACGATGTCTTCCTTCAGCAGCAGTTTCACCACATCGGCGTACGGTTGCAGAAGCCCGGCCCAGCCCACGCGGTTCGGTCCGATACGGTTCTGTATCCAGGCGCTGATCTTGCGTTCGGTGTACACGAGTTCGGCCACCGTGAGAAGAACGACGCCGAAGAGCACGACGATTTTAATGAGAGTCAGGAGTATGTCGAGAGCATCCATGCGTTCTTCTGCAGTTAGGGAGTCACGTCGCTGTACGTGTACGGGAGGAGATGCCGCGGGGCATCGCCCGAGAGGCGGAGTCCGAAAGCACCGATGGAATCGTACGTCAGGCCCTTCAGTGCCGGGACGGTGGCGGCAAAATCCTCGAACACGTCGTCGACGTTGTCGTATTTCCATTTCGCGCCGAGCACGCGGGCAAGCGCTGCGGCAATACGCCACACGGGACGCGCGTCGCGGCGCGAGATCTTGCCCCAGCGGTCGAACTCGCTGCCGAAGGCGTCGAGCCGGCTGACGCTGAATCCGCCCATCCATCGCTCGCGTTCGGCGGTCACAACGGCCGGATGCAGTATCTGGATCTGCTGTTCGAAATTCACGAAGGTGCCTCCCTTCTCGGCGAAGGCCGATGCGGCAAGCACCGCGTCGGCGCGGTCGGACAATTCGGAGGAGTTACTGACCACGGCCACGACATACGCCGCGCCGCGCAGCGCCTCGAGCAGACCGGGCACTTCGGCCGCGGCGCGGTCGGTCACGATGACGGCTTTGATGTCGCCTTTCGCGATGGCCTCAAGCATGGCCGCGTGGCCGTGCGCTGCATCGGCGGGGACGAGGCCCGCGAGACGGACTCCCGCTGCATTCGGTGATTTGTCGTCGCGTATCAAAAATTCGTCCTGCGTGCCTGACGCAACGTGCGGCAGCATGTCGATCCACGGCGTGTGCAGAACCTCGCGCGCAAAACGCGAGAGCACGAAGGCGTCCTCACACGTGTCGTGCCCCGATCCGAGAACCGCGATCTGATGTTTTGTGTAGCTCTTCAATTCCGACGCGACCGCGGCGATCGCTTCGTCCCAGCCGATTTCAACCAGCTCACCGTCGCGACGCAAACGCGGCTGGCGGAATCGTGTCGCATCATTGACATGACGCCAGCTCTCGAGCCGGCCCTCATCACACATCCAGAAATCGTTCACTTCCTGATTCTCGCGCGGCGTCACGCGGAGTATCTCGTTCTGCCGCACCCACACGTCGATGCTGCAGCCGCGCGCGCAGCCAGGGCAGACGCTGGGCGTGTGCGACATGTCCCACACGCGCGACTTGAAACGGAAATCGCGGCTTGTCAACGCGCCCACGGGACACACGTCGACGACGTTGAGCGAGTACGGATTGTCGAGCTGCTTGCCGGGGAACGTGGTGATGGTGACGCGGTCGCCGCGCTGCACGAAGGTGAGCTGCGGATTCTTGACGATGTCCTCGCAGAAACGGATGCAGCGCGAACACGAGATGCAGCGCTCGGCGTCGAACATGACGTGCGGGCCGAGTTCGACGCGCTTGCGCTTGTGCACCTTGTCCTCGTCGAAACGGCTCTCGCCCGCGCTGAAGCGGTAGGCATAATCCTGCAGCTTGCACTCGCCCGCCTCGTCACAAATCGGACAATCGAGGGGATGATTGATGAGAATGAACTCCATCACGGCGTTGCGCGCGCTCACGGCCTTGTCGGAATTGACGTGCACGACCATGCCGTCCATGCAGAGTGTCGAGCAGGCGATGACCTGCTTGGGCATTTTTTCGACTTCCACAAGGCACATGCGGCAGTTGCCGGAAATGGACATGGCGGGATGCCAGCAGAAGTGCGGCACATAAATGCCATTTTCAAACGCCGCCTCGATGATGGTTTTCGAGGGTTCGGTCTGTATGGTACGTCCGTCGATGGTGACTGTTATCATGCGTTCACTGCCTTTGGAAGGATAGGTGCGCGTCAGGCGCGGTTGTAGGCCTCGATGCCCCGCGCGAGGGTGCGGACGGCGGCGCGGCACGAGTCGGCGTCGAGCACATAGGCGAAACGCGCCTCGTCGCGTCCGCGTCCGGGCGTCGCGTAGAAGCCGGCTCCCGGCGCGATCATGGTGGTGGCGTTGTCGAGCGAAAAATCGGTGAGCATCCATGCGGCGAAACGGTCGACGTCGTCGACCGGAAGCCGGGCCATGATGTAGAAGGCGCCGCTCGGCTTACGGCAGACCACGCCGGGGATGGCCATGAGTTCATCGTACGTGGCGTCGCGGCGCAGGCGGTACTCGGCGATCATCGGATCGAAGTACTTCGCCCCGGCATCGACGAGAGCGGCGGAACCGATCTGCTCGAGCGTGGCAGTACAGAGGCGGGCCTGGCCGAAGCGCAGAAACACATCCATCAGCGCCTGGTTGCGGCTGATGATGCAGCCCATGCGTCCGCCGCAGAGACTGTAGCGCTTCGAAAGACTGTCCATCACCACGACGTGCTGCTCGAGTCCGGGCACGCTGAGCATGCTCTTGGTCTCACCCTCGTAGATGAACTCGCGGTACACTTCGTCGGACAATATATAGAGGCCGTGTTTGACGGCGATACGCGCGATCATGTCGATTTCATCGTGCCGGAGCACCGTGCCGGTCGGATTATTCGGATTACAGACGATGATGGCGCGCGTGCGCGGCGTGATGGCGCGTTCGATCTCGTCCTCCGCCGGGAGGTGATAGCCGTCCTCTGCCTGTGTAGCCAGAGGCACGAGATTGATGCCGCCCATGATGGCGAAGCCGTTGTAATTCGTGTAGAAAGGTTCGAAGACGAGGATCTCGTCGCCCGGCTCGGCCACGGCCATCATGGCGAAGGTGATCGCCTCCGATCCGCCCGTGGTGACGAGGATCTGCTTCGATTCGAGAGGAATACCGATGCCGTCGTAGTACCGTGCGATGCTGTCGATGAACATCGCCATGCCCTGCGAATTGCCGTAGGCGATCACTTTCTCGCGATAGGCGCGGACAGCGTCGAAAAACTCGGGTGGCGTTTCGATATCGGGCTGCCCGATGTTGAGGTGATACACGATAGTGCCGCGTTTTTTTGCGGCTTCGCCGAGTGGCACGAGCTTGCGGATGGGGGAGGCCGGCATCAGGCCGGCGCGGCGTGACAGCGTGAGTTCGGGTGTCATAGGTACGTGTGTGGGGAGATGTGCTGTGCGGAGCAGTGCATAATTCGGAGAATTTAACGAGCCGATGGGCAATTACCAAGGGCCCGGCGCAGGCCTTGCATCTGTCGAAACAAGCGCATAGCTTCTAACATTGCGAAAAAGGAGGCCGTCTTCGAAGGTGGCACACAGCACGAACGGACGGGCATACACGGCCGCGTCCTGGTTCTGAATCAAAGTTACGAGCCCATCAGCGTCTGCGGTGTGCAGAAGGCGGTGGTGCTTGTCTATCTGGAAAAAGCCGAGATCGTCGCCACGGCCGACGGCAAGGTGATACGTTCCGTCTCATCCTCGTTCCCCTTTCCGAGCGTGATCCGGCTCGGTCAGTACAAACGCGTCCCGTTCAAAAACATCATCCTCTCGCGCAAAAACGTGCTGCGACGCGACGGGCACCGCTGCCAGTACTGCGGCTCCACCGCCCTGCCCATTACGATCGACCATATCGTGCCGCGTGCACAGGGCGGGGCCGACACCTGGGAAAACCTTGTCGCCGCCTGCATGCGCTGCAACAACATGAAGGGCGACCGCACGCCCGAAAAAGCGGGCCTGCATCTGCGATCAACGCCGCGCCGCCCGACACACGTCGCCTTTATCATCCATTCCGTATCGGCGCTCGACGACCGCTGGAAACCGTACCTCTTCCTCGGGCACTGATCGGCGGATTTTGGGAAGTCCGCGGAAGGACGTATCATTGCCCGTCACAACTGCGACAGGCGATATCCGATTTCCTTTGCTGCGCGGCTCCCCCGCGTCCGCCGGGCTTCCATGCTGTCGCGTCTGTCAAACACCATTTTTCCCGAGGATACAGGCATCATGAACATAGCATTGTTTGGAGCAAGCGGCTGGGTGGGCGGAACGATACTGCGCGAGGCACTCGAGCGCGGACACTCGGTGACGGCGATCGTACGCGACCCGTCGAAAATCACATTCACGCACGAGCGTCTGAGCGTCGCTGCCGGCGACAGCGCCGATGCCGCATCCGTTGCGTCGGGAGCGCGCGGACATGAAGTCGCCGCGGCCGCGATAGGCGGACGCGCCACGGCGCAGCACGAGGTTGTGCCTGCGAGCGCGCAGGCGCTGCTGGCCGGACTCGGACAGGCGGGCGTGCCTCGCCTCGTTTGGGTGGGCGGCGCCGGAAGTCTCGAGGTCGCCCCAGGCATGCGTCTGGTCGACACACCGCAATTTCCGGCGGATTACAAGGCCGAGGCCCTGGCGCAGGCCGATGCGCTGGAAGTGTTCCGCGCGACGGAAACACCCGTGACATGGACCGTGGTCAGCCCGGCAATCATGGTGCTTCCCGGCACACGCAGCGGCCGGTACCGCAGCGGCGGCGATCAGCTTCTGACCAACGACAAGGGCGAGAGCAGCATTTCGGTCGAGGATTACGCGGCGGCGTTTGTCGATGAAATCGAAAAGGCCGCGAATCCGGGCAGGCGCATAAGCGTCATCGGCGTCTAGCCGCCACCCCGTCTCGCCGCCCGCGCTTCTTCCATTCGCGGAATCTTCGTATACTGTGCTTCTATGTCTGATTCCAAAGGCCGGGCGGTATGAGTACAGGATCAAGGAAAATTATTCTGAGCGGGATGCGTCCCACCGGGAAGCTGCATCTCGGTCATTACACGGGTGCGCTCGAGAACTGGGTGGCACTGCAGGGCGAGTATCAGAACTACCATCTGATAGCCGATTACCACGCACTGACCACCAATCTCGACACGGCGGCAATCTATCCGAACACCATCGACATGGTGATCGACTGGCTGGCCGCCGGAATCGATCCCGTGCAGAGTCCGATATTCCGGCAATCCCGCGTGAAGGAACACACCGAGCTGTTTCTTCTCTTTGCGATGCTTGTCACCAAAAATCGTCTCGAGAGGAATCCGACGCTGAAGGAACAGGTGCGGGACCTGAACATCGAGAGTGACAATCTCGTGTACGGGCATCTCGGCTATCCCGTGCTGCAGGCCGCGGACATCCTTCTCTACCGCGCGAACCTCGTGCCCGTGGGCGAGGACCAGCTCGCGAACGTCGAGATCACGCGCGAGATCGCGCGCCGGTTCAACCGCGAATTTGCGGAGGTCTTCCCCGAGCCGGAGCCCAAGCTCACCGTCTTCAAGCGGCTGCCGGGCCTCGACGGTGCCGATAAAAAAATGAGCAAATCGCTCGGCAATACGATACTGCTTGCCGACACGCCCGAAGAAATCACAGGCAAGCTCCGCAAGGCCGTGACCGATCCGCAGAAACTCCGCAAGAACGATCCCGGCCGGCCCGACGTGTGCCTCGTCTTCACCTACCATCAGAAATTCCAGCCCGAAGCCCTCGGCGAGATCCGTGCCGGCTGTGAATCCGGCGCGCTGGGTTGCGTCGAATGCAAGCAGCGCTGTTCCGCCTCCATCGCGTCGTGGCTCGCGCCGCATCGCGAGCGCCGGGCGCAATACGAAAACAACACCGATCTCGTGGTCGACATTCTGCACGACGGCGAAACGCGCGCCCGTGCGGCGGCGGAAGCCACGATGGATGCCGTGCGCGGCGCCATGTCGCTGGGGTGATCCGTGGCAGTGTACAACGTCAAGGTTCCCGACTTTGAGGGGCCGCTCGACCTCCTGCTCTTTTTCATCAAGCGTGATGAGCTCGACATTTACGACATCCCCATCGCGCACATCACGAGCGAGTTTCTCAGCTACGTGCAGATGATGCAGGCGCTCGATCTCGAGCTTGCCGGCGAGTTCATCGTGATGGCCGCCACGCTCATGCAGATCAAGGCGCGTATGCTTCTTCCCCAGTCGCCCATGGAGGAAGGAGAGGAGGAGATCGATCCGCGGGCGGAATTGACGCGCCGCCTTATCGAGTACAAACGCTTCAAGGAATCGGCCGAGCACCTGCAGTCGATGGAAATGGAGCAGCGCCAGCGGTATTTCCGTTCTCTGTTCAAGTTCGACGTCCGCACCAGCGCCCCCGAGGACGACGGGCAGTTTCTCCGCGACGTCACGCTGTACCACCTCGTGACCGCATTCCAGCGCGCGATCGAGAACATCCCGAAGAAGATCGTGCACGAGGTGCGCACGATTCCGTACACGATCGAGGAACAGGGGATTTTCCTCATGGATTTCTTCGCGGGCCGCAACGAATATAATTTTCTCGAGATCGTCGACGACATGCGTGACAAGATGCACATCGTCGTCACCTTCATCGCGCTTCTCGAACTCATCAAGGCACAGCGCGTGCGCGTGCTGATCCACGACGACTTCAACGACTTCGTCATCCACCGCGTCGCCGCAGCCGGCTGACGCTTCTTCTCCACGGGCTTCAATGGCACACACCACGTCAGAGGACACCACCTCGGAACAGCAACCGCACGCCGAGGCAGAACACATGCAGGATCACGATACCGCGTCAACCGCCGACGCAGCATCCGAAACACCGCGTGCCGACGCGGACCCGATCGCGGACGACGGGTCGATGGACACACCCGCGGATATCGGCTTCGAAATGCTTGACGCGATGCCTTCATCCGACGACGAAACGCCCGTCGATACTCCGGACGTCGACGTGGAAACGGCGACCACCGACTCCGCCGATGCGGTCGATCTGAAATCGGAAGCGGATCTCGACAGCAGCGCAGAAACAGCCGACACGGCGGTCGAGAACAGCGACGATGAATTGGCGGACAATACGGGTGACGCAGAGACGGGTGACGCAGAGACGAGTGACGCAGACACGAGCGATGCGGAAGAGTCCGACTACGTGGACGCCGAGGCGATCAACGCCCTTGTTGACGAATACCGCTCGCCTGTCGAGGCGCTGATATTCGCTTCCGACGAGCCTATCACATTCAAGCAGATCCGCGACATACTCTTTGGCGACGCGCCGCAGCGCGGTGCCGACACACCCGAGCCCGAATCCGCCGACGCCGATGCAGGCGCACCCGCGCGCGGACGCCGACGCGGGCGCCGCGCGCCGCGCTTCACAATGAACGTGCTCGCCGCCATCGCCGCATCGCTCAACAGCGAGTATCAGACGCAGGGCCGCTCCTTCCGCATCGTGGAGGTCGCGGGCGGATTTACCTTCCAGACCTCGGCGGACTTCGGCCTGTACGTCGGCCGCCTCTTTGCCGAACGCAGCAAGCGCCGCCTCACACAATCGGCGCTCGAGACGCTCGCAATAATCGCGTTCAAGCAGCCCATCAGCAAGCCCGCCATTGAAGCCATACGCGGCGTCAGCGCCGACTTTGTCATCAAGTCGCTACTTGAACGCAATCTGATCGCCATCGTGGGCCGCGACAACAGTGTCGGCCGTCCCCTGTTGTATGGCACCACAAAATTCTTCCTCAAACATTTCGGCCTGCGCAGTCTCGACGATCTACCCAAGCCGCGCGAGATCGCCGATCTGATGCACGACGAAGACGGCATCGTTTCACCATCCATCGAGGAAATCGCCGACGACGAGATCGATCACTACCAGCATCTCAGCGGCAACGAGGAACATATCTTCGACACGCAGCACGTCAGCACCCTCGAAGACGAACCCGTGATTCCCGACACGCAATTCTCCGTATCGGATTTCGGGATCGGTTTATCCGAAGATGTAGTCAACACCGACGACGATGACAACAACGAAGACGATGTCGATGGTGCCGATGCCGACGACGACATCATCAGCGAAGTCCATGCAGTCGATGTAATCCATGGCGATGAAGACAACGACGATGATGAAGACGACGACGATGATGACAGCAGCGACGATGATGACGACGATGACGATGACGACGATGATGATGAAGACGACGACGACGATGACGACGACGACGATGATGATGACGATGATGACGACGACGAATACGATGATGACGATGATGACGATGATGACGATGACGAAGATGATGACGACGATGAAGAAAGCGAGACCAAAAACAACGATGAACGGGATGGTGGCGGTGATACAACCGTTCAAAGAGACGATCAGGACGGCATACAGCGCGGCTGACGAGATACCGACGAAGAAGTGAGGAACCGATGAAACAACGAGGCGGCACAGGCGGAGACAAAGAGCGCGGTAAAAGACCCGCTCCGAGAAAATCCGCCGGGCCAAAAGGTGCAGGCCCGCGCGGCGAGCGCAGCGAGACACCGCGCACAGGCGGACCGAAGAAATGGAAGAGCCGCGAGGATTCACCACGACCGTCGTCGGGCGGCTACCGCGGTGAACGTGGTGAACGTTCTGAGACACCGCGCACAGGCGGACCGAAGAAATGGAAGAGCCG